>JAEDMR010000041.1 GCA_016302925.1 Bacillota bacterium | reverse complement strand
ATGAAGCAGTAACAATCTCGATATGGACACTTTTGTCTATGTTTTGAGTAGCAGACCATGCGGCTTTATCACCTGAACGGTATCTATCCGCCGAAAAATCTGCTGGTTTTCATGGAGGGGCCGGACGGGTCGTTTCACGCGGACAGCATTCTGCGGGCCATCAACGGGATTCTGGTGCCGCTGTGGGAAGAATTTCACTGATGGATGATTAGCAGTAAAAAAGGTACACCCTCCTGTGAAGATGTACCTTGTATTCTTAGATCAGCCCGGCGATCAGGTCTCCGGTTTCGGAAGTCGTCTTGTACTGACCGGCAGCTCTGGCGGCAGGTCCGCAGATGTCCGGTGTCCGGTAGCCTGCGTCCAGGAAGTCCGAAACGGCTTTTTCGATGGCGTCGGCTTCCTTGCCCAGTCCCAGAGTGTAGCGGAGCATCATGGCTGCCGAAAGAATGGTTGCAATCGGGTTGGCGATGTTCTGGCCGGCGATGTCCGGTGCGGAGCCGTGTACCGGTTCATACATGCCGAAGTTGCCTTCACCCAGGCTGGCGGAAGGCAGCATGCCGATGGAGCCGGTGATCTGGCTGGCTTCGTCGGAGAGGATGTCGCCGAAGATGTTGCTGGTGACGATGACGTCAAACTGCTTCGGCCCTCTGACCAGCTGCATGGCGGCATTGTCCACGTAGAAGTTGTCCAGTTCCACTTCCGGGTAGTCCTTCGCAACCTCGGCCACTGTCTTTCTCCAGAGACGGGAACTGTCCAGCACGTTGGCCTTGTCCACGCTGGTGACTTTTTTGCCGCGCTTCATGGCCATGTCGAAGGCCACTTTCGCGATGCGTTTGATTTCCATTTCTGAGTATTTCTCGATGTCCCAGGCTACGGTGCCTTCTTCCGGGGTACCGGCTTCGGTGCCTCTCTCCCCAAAATAGATTCCCCCGGTGAGTTCTCTCACGATGACGATATCCAGGCCGCCGTCGATGATTTCCGGCTTCAGAGGGGAGGCGTCTGCCAGCTGGTCGAAGACCATGGCAGGGCGCAGGTTGGCGAAGAGGCCCAGCTCTTTTCTAAGTCCCAGGAGGGCACGTTCCGGACGTTCACCGCCAGGCATGTTATCCCATTTCGGGCCGCCCACTGCACCCAGCATGACGGCGTCGCTGGCCTTGCAAACATCCAGCGTCTCCTGCGGCAGGCAGGCGCCGGTGGCATCGATGGCCGCACCGCCTGCGAGCACCGTGGTATAGTTGAAGTTGTGTCCGTATTTTTCACCCACTTTGTCCAGCACCTTCAGGGTCTCGGTCATGATTTCCGGACCGATGCCGTCGCCGGGGATGACTGCAATTTTAAAATCCATAGTATTTCTGCTCCTTTGCTGTGTCCCTTTATTTCGCGTTTACGTAGTTTACCAGACCGTTGGCTTCGATCATCTTCTGCAGGAATTCCGGGAAAGGCTGTGCCTTGAACTCGGTGTTCTTCGTCAGATCGCGGATGATGCCTGCATCAAAGTCCACTTCCACCTGATCGCCTTCCTCGATGGCATCGGCCGCTTCCGGACATTCCAGAATCGGGAAGCCGGCGATGACGCAGCTGACGCCGGCGGTTTTCAGGGCCAGCGGGGCATGCTCTCTGGAGGAGCCGCAGCCGAAGTTGCTGCCGGCTACCATAATGTCACCCGGCTCAAGACGGTCTACAAAGGTCGGGTCGATGTCTACCATGGCGTGGCTGGCCAGTTCCTTCGCATCGAAGGAGTTCAGATATCTGGCCGGAATGATTACGTCCGTGTCTACATTATCACCGTATTTTAAAATTTTTCCCTGTGCTTTCATGATTATTCTCCTCCCATCTTTTCCGGATTGGCGATGTATCCCATCACTGCGCTGGCAGCCGCCACTTCAGGAGATGCCAGATAAATCAGGGAGTCCACATCTCCCATACGTCCCACGAAGTTCCGGTTGGAGGTGGAAACGCACTTTTCGCCTTTGCACATTACGCCCATGTGACCGCCCATGCAGGCACCGCAGCTCGGCGTGTTGAATGCACAGCCGGCTTCCACGAAGATCTGTGCCAGACCTTCTTCCATGCACTGCAGGAAGATCTTCTGGGTGGCAGGGATGACCATGACGCGGACTTCCGGATGCACGGTTCTGCCCTTCAGAATGGCGGCAGCCTTCCGCATGTCGCTGATGCGGCCGTTGGTGCAGGAACCGATGACCACCTGATCGATATAGATCTTTTCGTCGGCTTCGATTTCGTCGATGGTGTGGGCGTTTCCCGGCAGATGCGGGAAGGCAACCGTCGGACGAACCTGAGACAGGTCGATTTCGATGGTCTCTTCGTATTCTGCATCGGCATCGGCTTCGTATACGTGATATTCCTTGGTGGAATGTTCCTTTATGTATGCCAGGGTCTGTTCATCCACCGGGAAGATGCCGTTCTTGGCACCGGCTTCAATGGCCATATTGCAGATGGTGAACCGGTCATCCATGGTCAGATGCTGAATGCCGTCGCCCACGAACTCCATGGACTTGTATAAGGCACCGTCCACACCGATCTTTCCGATGATGTGGAGGATGATATCCTTGCCGCTGACGTATTTCGTCGGTTTGCCGGTCAGCACGAACTTGATGGCGGACGGAACCTTGAACCAGGCCTGTCCGGTGGCCATGCCGGCTGCAATATCCGTGGTGCCTACGCCGGTACCGAAAGCACCCAGGGCGCCGTAGGAACAGGTGTGGGAGTCCGCACCGATGATGGCCTGTCCGGCGGTCACGATGCCTCTTTCCGGCAGGATGGCGTGTTCCACGCCGCACTTGCCCTGCACCATGTGATTCGTCAGACCCTGCTCTCTGGAAAAGTCCTGAATATCTCTTGCGTTCTGGGCGGATTTGATATCCTTATTCGGTGTGAAATGGTCAGGAACCAGAACCACCTTGTCCTTATCGAAAACTTTGTCGGCCATCTGCCGGAAAATCGGAAGTGCCATCGGTCCGGTAATGTCGTTGGCCATTACCACATCCAGACTGCACTCGATCAACTGGCCGGCAGTTACGCTGTCCAGACCGGCATGTGCCGCCAGGATTTTCTGTGTCATTGTCATACCCATAGTCGGTATTTTCCTCCTCGTGTTTGTATTCTTGATTGATTTATTTCACAAAATGTATCTTCTTGTTCATCCGGTTCAGCGCGCTGACCAGGGCGTTGACGGAAGCCAGGATGATATCGGCATGGGTGCCCACACCCCAGTATTTGTTTCCGTCTTTTCCTTCAATGCAGACATAGGCCGCAGCCTTGGAATTGGAGTCGGCGCTGATGGCATGCTCGGAGTAGGTGACGAACTTGTAGTCGAAATGATAATCTGTCTTCTTCAGGCCGTTGCTGACCGCATCCAGACGGCCGTTTCCGTCGGCTTCCAGATTGTACTGGTGTCCGTCGATGACCACACGCATTTTCACTGCAACCGTGTCTTCCATCTTGGTGTCCGAGAAGTGGCTGAAGGTGGCGTGGGTGATGTCGATCGGTGTGAAGTCGTTGATATATTCCTTTTCGAATGCTTCAAAAATGCTGGCAGGCGTCAGCTCTTCATGATGCTTGTCGGAGAGATCCTTCATCATGTAACCCACTTCCGAACGCATGGCCGGCGGAATGATGAAGCCGTAGTTCTGTTCCAGAATGTAGGCGACGCCGCCCTTGCCGGACTGGCTGTTGATACGGATCACGTCACCGTCATATTCTCTGCCCACATCATGCGGGTCGATCGGAAGGTAAGGAACCGTCCATTTGTCCGGATTCTTTTCTGCCACCCACTTCATGCCCTTGGCGATGGCATCCTGATGGGATCCGGAGAAGGCTGCGAATACCAGTGCACCGGCATACGGCTGACGCGGCGTTACGGTCATATCGGTGAAGCCTTCGTATGCTTCCACGATCTTCGGCATCTCCGCAAAATCCAGCTGCGGGTCGATTCCGTGGGAGAACAGGTTCATGGCCAGGGTCACGATATCTACATTACCGGTCCGTTCGCCGTTGCCAAACAGGGTGCCTTCGATTCTGTCCGCACCGGCCAGAATACCCAGCTCTGCATCGGCTACGCCGGTACCCCGGTCGTTATGCGGATGGAGGGAAACGATGACGTTCTCCCGATTGTGCAGGTGAGTGCACATGTATTCAATCTGGTTGGCATACACATGAGGCATGGACATTTCCACGGTGGCAGGCAGATTGATGATGACCTTTTTCTCTGCAGTCGGCTGCCAGATATCAATGACCTCGTTGCAGATCTCCGCAGCAAAATCCATTTCCGTGCCGGTGAAGCTTTCCGGAGAGTATTCGAACCGGAAATCCGATTCCGGATACTTTTCCGCATATTCCTTTACGAGAACCGCACCGTCCCTGGCAATCTGAATGATTTCTTCCTTCGATGCGCGGAATACCTGCTGGCGCTGGGCGAAGGACGTGGAGTTATACAGATGTACCACTGCATGCTTGACGCCCTTCAGTGCTTCGAAGGTCTTATCGATGATGTGAGGCCGTGACTGGGTCAGTACCTGTACGGTTACATCGTCCGGAATCAGATCCTCGTCGATCAGCTTCCGCAGGAATTCATATTCCGTTTCGGAAGCAGCCGGGAAGCCGACTTCGATTTCCTTGAAACCGATATCTACCAGCAACTTGAAGAAATCTATCTTTTCCTCCAGGCTCATAGGTACGATCAGGGCCTGATTGCCGTCACGCAGATCTACGCTGCACCAGAGGGGTGCTTTTTCAATGTGGTCTTTTTTCACCCAGGTATATTCCATCTCTTCCGGAGGCGGAAAGTACCCGATCTTGTACTTTTCGAAGTTTTTCATAATCCTATCTATTACCTTTATTCCTTTCTTGCATAATGCGCAGAATTATTATATTATATACTATTAGAATAGAAGAAAAGTCGTCAGATGTCAATACAAAATTTGTGAAATAGATATATAAAATTGTGTATTTTTTTGTGAACATCAACAAAAGTGTTGACTTTTTTCGTAATCTGTTTATAATGATACTATGGATATTAAAGTGGGGAGATTTCGATGCTCCTCACCCGCATGAAAAAGGTAAGTAAATCATTAAAATTTAAAAGTAGAAAAGGAAGATGTAACTGAAATGAAACTGACAGGATCACAAATTGTGGCAGAAGTTCTGCTGGACCATGGTGTAGATACCGTCTTCGGCTATCCGGGCGGCACCGCGCTGAACATCTTTGATGAACTGTACAAATACAGCGACAGGATCCATCATGTACTGACTGCTCATGAGCAGGGCGCGGCCCATGCTGCAGACGGCTATGCCAGAGCGACCGGAAAGACCGGTGTGGTTTTCGCAACCAGCGGTCCGGGTGCCACCAACCTGGTTACCGGCATCGCAACCGCATTTATGGACAGCATTCCGATGGTGGCCATTACCGCCAATGTGCCGGACAATCTGATCGGGCGGGATGCCTTCCAGGAAATCAGCATTACCGGCGTGACCATGCCGATTACCAAGCACAACTTTTTCGTAAACCGGATTGAAGATCTGGAGCACGCCCTGCGGGAGGCATTCCGCATCGCCAACAGCGGAAGAAAAGGTCCGGTTCTGGTGGATATCACCAAGGATGTTACAGCCGATGCCATCGAGTATTCTTCCAAGGCGCCGTACGAGCTGACGAAGAACCCGCAGCCGGACGGACAGACGGTGAAGAAGATTGCGGAAATGATCAACGAGGCACAGCGTCCGGTGATCTACTTCGGCGGCGGTGTAGCTGCATCGGAAGCCTCCGCAGAGCTGGTGAAACTGCTGGATAAGGCAGATATTCCTGCTACCTATACATTGATGGCTGCCGGCGTGGTGGGATATGATAACCCGCACAGCCTGGGACTGCTGGGCATGCACGGAACCTATACAGCAAACCGTGCTGTCAGCAAGGCGGATCTGGTCATCGCACTGGGTGCCCGGTTCAGTGACCGTGTGGCGCTGAATCCTGCCGCCTTCGCCAAGAATGCGAAGAGAGTCCAGGTCGATATCGACAAGAGTGAAATCAATAAGAATGTGACGGTAGACGTCAGTGCGGTCTGTGATGTAAAGGACTTCCTCAACATGCTGCTTCCGTCAATCAAGGAAACGAAGCATGAAGCGTGGAATGAAGAAATCCGCAGCTGGAAAGACAAAGAAAAGATTGTAAACTACGAAGGCGAAGGTGCCAGTCTCCTTCATCCGTATGATATCATCACCCATACCTGTGATCTGACCGATAAGGATACCATATACGTTACCGACGTAGGTCAGCATCAGATCTGGGCAGCCCAGTATGTGAAGCACCAGAAGACCAAGCGGTTCATCACCAGCGGCGGTCTGGGCACCATGGGCTTCGGCTACGGTGCTGCCATCGGCGCACAGCTTGGAAATCCGGACAAGCGGGTCATCCACTTCACCGGAGACGGATCCTTCCATATGAACCTCAATGAAGCATGTACAGCAGTGAGCAACAACCTGCCGATCATCACCATCATCCTGGACAATCAGGTTCTGGGCATGGTTTACCAGTGGCAGACCATCTTCTACGGCAAGCGGTACTCCAATACCACGCCGGAGCGGAAGACGGACTTCGTGAAGCTGGCACAGGCTTTCGGTGCAGAAGGATACCGGGCGACCACACCGGAGGAATTCGATGAGGCCATGAAGAAGGCGCTGCAGGCAGAAGGCCCTGTATGGATTGACTGCATGATTTCCAGAGAAGAACGGGTTCTTCCGATGATCCCTGGCGGCAAGACAGTGGAAGATATCATTATTGATTAGGAGGAAGAACAGATGTATAAACCATTAAAGAAAGAAATTGTCAGTGTGCTGGTGGTCAACCAGGCCAATGTTCTGACAAGAGTCGTAAGCATGTTCGGCAGACGTGGCTTTAACATTGATTCTCTGACGGTATCTGCTACCAACGATCCGAATCTGTCCAGAATTACCATCGTATTCAGTGCCACCGAACAGTCCATGCAGCAGATTATCACCCAGACGGAAAAGCTGGAAGTGGTAAAGGATGTCTTCCTGCTGAACCGGGAAAACAGCCTGTACCGGGAGCTGCTGCTGATTAAGGTAAATGCAGGAGAATCCGAAAGAACCGGCATCAAGGAGATCGTGGATATCTACCGCGGCAAGATCGTGGATCTGTCCAGAGGCAGCATGATCATCGAACTGACCGGTACGCCGGAGAAGCTGGACGGCTTCCTGGATGTAATGGAGAGCTATGACATCACGGAAGTCTGCAGAACGGGCATCACGGGAATCGAAACCCACAGATAACCGGAAAACCCAAAGACGTTCATAAAAGCCGGGAGTGCAAGTTTTGCGAAGAAGAACAGGGCAAGAGATGCACTCCAGACATGATAATAAATAATTTTCAACAAACAAAAAAAGGAGAATAGTAAAAAAATGATTAAGAAGTATTACGATCAGGATTGCAATTTAGGTGTTTTAGACGGCAAGACAGTAGCTATCATCGGTTTCGGTTCCCAGGGCCATGCACATGCCATGAACCTGAACGAAAGCGGTGTAAACGTAGTGGTTGGTCTGAGACCAGGTTCCGCCCATGAAAAGAAGGCGCTGGATGCCGGCCTGAAGGTGATGGGTATCGAAGAAGCTGCAGAAGCAGGCGATATCGTAATGATCCTGACACCGGACGAACTGCAGGCCAAGATCTATAAAGAACAGATCGAAAAGCACATGAAACCGGGCAATGTTCTGGCATTTGCACACGGCTTCAACATCCACTTCAATCAGATCATTCCGTCCAAGGATCTGGACGTTATCATGATCGCACCGAAGGGCCCTGGCCACACGGTAAGATCTCAGTATGTGGAAGGCAAGGGCGTTCCTTCTCTGATCGCTGTTTACCAGGATGCTTCCGGCAAGGCAAAGGAATACGCACTGGCATATGCAAGCGGCATCGGTGCAGGCAGGGCCGGTATTCTGGAAACAACCTTCAAGGAAGAAACCGAAACCGACCTGTTTGGTGAACAGGCAGTTCTGTGCGGCGGCGTAACCGAGCTGATGAAGGCTGGTTTCGATACGCTGGTGGAAGCTGGTTATGAACCGGAAATGGCTTACTTCGAATGTATCCACGAAATGAAGCTGATCGTTGACCTGATCAACGAAGGCGGTTTCGACAAGATGCGTTACTCCATCTCCAACACTGCTGAATATGGTGATTACAGAACCGGAAGAAGACTGATCACCGAAGAGACCAGAAAGGAAATGAAGCAGGTTCTGAGAGAAATCCAGGATGGTACGTTCGCAAGCGAATTCATTCAGGAATTCAACGCTGGCGGCAAGGCGAAGTTCCTGGCTACCAGAAAGATGGAAGCTTCCCACCTGCTGTGCAAGGTTGGTGCTGAGCTGAGAGCTATGATGAGCTGGCTGAAGAAATAGTTCAGTTCGCAGTTCGACGCGATTCGGACCTGCTCGATGCGATTCGACAAAATCCGACAATAGTAAATTTATGCGTCTGCCAGGCTGGTTTTTCCGGCCCGGCTTTCGCTTTTTATGACCTAGCCCGGTTTTCGCAGAAACCGATGGCAGGTCAAACGCCAGGAATTCCCATGAGACTGAACGAAGTGAAGGTCGAATGGCTGAATTCTACGGCGACACAGGCGACATATAGAAAGGAAAGAACATGTCAAGAAGAAGTGACAACGTAACGAAAGGCCCTGAAAAGGCGCCGATGAGAAGCTTATTTTATGCCATGGGCTACACGAAGGAAGAGCTGGAGCGCCCGCTGATCGGCGTGGTTTCCGCCCACAGTGAGATCGTGCCCGGTCACATGCATCTGGATAAGATCACCGAAGCCGTAAAGGCCGGTGTGAGAATGGCAGGGGGAACGCCGATTATGGTTCCTGCCATCGGTGTGTGCGACGGGATCGCTATGGGACATATCGGAATGAAGTACAGCCTGGCAAGCCGGGAACTGATTGCCGACAGCGTGGAGACCATGGCCCAGGCTCATCGGTTTGACGGTCTGGTGCTGGTACCGAACTGTGATAAGATTGTACCGGGTATGGTCATGGCTGCGGTTCGTCTGAACATTCCTGCCGTTGTGGTATCCGGAGGCCCGATGATGAGCGGTCTGGTGGGCGGCGTGGAAACGTCTCTGTCCAAAATGTTTGAAGCCGTCGGTGCGCATAAAGCCGGCATTATCGATGATGCAGGCCTGGAGGAATATGAACTGCACACCTGTCCGGGCTGCGGTTCCTGCTCCGGCATGTACACGGCAAACAGCATGAACTGCCTCTGCGAGGCCATCGGTATCGGTCTGCCTGGAAACGGCACCATTCCTGCAGTGGAAAGCGGCAGAATCCAGCTGGCCAAGCACGCCGGCATGGCGATCATGAACCTGGTGGAAAAGGACATCAAGGCGCGTGACATCATCAACGAAAAATCCATCCGAAATGCGCTGGCATGCGACATGGCCCTGGGCTGCTCTTCCAACAGCGTCCTCCATCTGCTGGCCATCGCCAACGAAGCAGGCATTCCGCTGGATATGAATATTTTCAATGAAATGAGTGCCAAGACACCGAACCTGTGCCATCTGGCACCGGCCGGCGAAACTCACATGCATGACCTGAACCGTGCAGGCGGTGTGGGTGCTGTTATGGCAGAACTGAACAAAATCGGCCTGATCGACACCTCTCTGATCACAGCCAACGGCAAGACGGTGGGCGAGAACATCGAAGGCAAATACATCAAGGACAACAACTCCATTAAAGGTGTGGACGCACCTTACAGCCAGACCGGCGGCATCGCGATCCTGTGGGGCAACATCGCCCAGGAAGGCTGCGTGGTCAAGAGAAGCGCGGTAGCACCGGAAATGCTGCAGCATACCGGTCCGGCTCGCGTCTTTGACTGCGAGGAAGATGCCATTGCGGCCATCTACGACGGAAAGATCGTGGACGGTGATGTGGTCGTGATTCGTTATGAAGGACCGGTGGGCGGTCCGGGCATGCGTGAAATGCTGAACCCGACCAGCGCTCTGGCCGGTATGAAACTGGATAAGACCGTAGCTCTGATCACAGACGGTCGCTTCTCCGGTGCATCCCGCGGCGCATCCATCGGCCATGTTTGTCCGGAAGCAGCCAGCGGCGGAAATATCGGCCTGATTCAGGAAGGGGATCCGATTGAAATCGACATCCCTGCTTCCAAGATCAACGTGCTGGTCAGCGATGAAGAACTGGCAGCACGGCGTGAGACTTATGTTCCGCGTGAGCCGAACGTGAAGTCCGGCTGGCTGTACAGATATGCCAAGCTGGTCGGCCCGAGCTGCAAGGGTGCAGTGATGAAGGAAGACTAAGAAGGCAGAACTTTGCATTTCAGAGTCTGGGAGAGCAGATGATTCTCTCAGACTCTTTTTTCGGTTGAATTGTATAGCAGTTTCGGCATCTGGTTCTACACTATTTCACTTCGTGCATAGGTTGTGTCGAACTTTTTTTGAAAAGTTCGACACATTCTGGATTTCGGATATCTCTATAGCGAACACCCCCTGAATACTGAACCACAGAAAATTCAAAAACTCTGCTTGAATTGCAGATTTTGCGAAGAAAAATGAAAAAATGCCTGTCTATCGTTCGCCACAACACCGTCGCATGCCTCCCATGTGGAGAAAAAAATAAGAAAAGTTCGCCACACGGCAATAAATTGACCCGCATGTAGCGAAAATGCAGCAAAATAACGAAAGCAACTTGGCACGATCTTGGGAGCGATTTGCAATTGACACCTTGCGTCAAGTAGGATATGATGAATAAGACAGAATTTTGCGAAAAGTCCGGAAGGGCAGGAATGTCCGGAATGCTGAAATGTACGGACAGGCAGGAACCCGCGAAAAGAAAGAAGGCAGAAACGATATGACAGAAACAGAGAAGGCCGGCGGACAGAGCCCGCTGGAACGAATCAGAGATATTTTTCAAAATGACCGGTTTGCCACTGAGGCGGCGGGCATCGTGATCGAAGATGCAAGACCGGGATACTCCCGGTGCATCATGGAAATCAAAGCACACCATCTCAACGCCAGAGGGGCAGTGATGGGCGGTGCGATTTTCACGCTGGCGGATTTTGCGGGGGCAGTGGCGGTGAACTGCGGAAAGGAAGACCCCGATACGGTGGCGCTCCATGCAGATATCACGTTCCTGAGCCCGGCGAAAGGAAAGCAGCTCATTGCAGAGGCAAGCAGCATAAAGGATGGCAGAACGACCAGCCTGTATGATATCGATATCCGGGACGAGCTGGAGACGAAAGTGGCCCGGGCGTCCATCAACGGGTTTACCGTGGGACAGAAGAAATAGGGACAGAAAAAATTGAAACAGAAAAACAGGGGAGGATACAAAGGAGAAATGGAAATGCTCACATTGAAAGCATTTGAAGAAGCAGCGGAGATCGTGCAGAAGGTTACATCTCCAACCAATCTCGTGTACAGCAAATTTCTCAGCGAACAGATTGGCGAAGGAAATAAGGTCTATCTGAAACCGGAGAATATGCAGCTGACCGGCGCATATAAGCTGCGGGGTGCTTACTACAAAATCAGCACGCTGACGGACGAGGAGCGGGAAAAAGGACTGATTACCGCATCTGCGGGAAACCATGCCCAGGGCGTGGCATATGCGGCACAGGCTTATGGCTGCAAGGCCGTTATCGTTATGCCGACCACCACACCGCTGATGAAGGTGAACCGGACCAAGAGCTACGGTGCGGAAGTGGTGCTGTATGGAGATGTGTACGACGAAGCGGCGGCCCATGCGGCCAAGCTGGCAGAGGAAAACGGATACACCTTTATCCATCCGTTCGATGATCCGGCGGTAGCCACCGGACAGGGAACCATCGCCATGGAGATTTTCAAGGAGCTGCCGCTGGTAGACTACATACTGGTACCGGTAGGCGGCGGCGGTCTGGCTACCGGCGTTTCTACCCTGGCCAAGCTGCTGAATCCGAAAATCAAGGTCATCGGCGTGGAGCCGGCAGGGGCAAACTGTCTGCAGACTTCCCTGAAGGAAGGTAAGGTGGTGAGCCTGGACCATGTGAATACCATTGCCGACGGTACGGCAGTGAAACGGCCGGGTGAAAAGATTTTTCCATATCTGCAGGCAGGTCTGGACGATGTGATCACTGTGGAAGACGACGAGCTGGTGGTGGCCTTCCTGGATATGGTGGAGAACCACAAGATGGTGGTGGAAAACTCCGGCCTGCTGACGGTGGCCGCTCTGAAGCACCTGGATGTCAGCGAGAAAAAAATCGTTTCCGTATTAAGCGGCGGCAACATGGATATTATCACCATGTCCTCTGTGGTGCAAATGGGTCTGATCATGCGAGATCGGATCTTCACTGTATCCGTACTGCTTCCGGATAAGCCGGGCGAATTGGTGCGGGTGGCCAGTGTCATCGCGGCACAGCAGGGCAATGTGATCAAGCTGGAGCACAACCAGTTTGTCAGCACCAACCGGACGGCAGCGGTGGAACTGAAGATCACCATCGAAGCCTTTGGCACGGAACATAAGGAAAAGATCGTAAACGCATTGAAGCAGGAGGGCTATAAGCCGAAGCTGATCAGCGTTCTGATATAAAGAAAAGGAGTTCATATTATGGGTGAAAACAAACAAGTACGCAAGGGCAGAGCAGTGGCGCTTCTGCC
>JAEDMR010000231.1 GCA_016302925.1 Bacillota bacterium | reverse complement strand
GCAAACGCTCTTTTCTGATATTTCTTTCCGAACAATCTCGAACTTGGGATAGGCAGAAGATTTCATACCTTCCAGCAAAATCACGTCGGCCTCCGGGAAAAGTTCCAGAAGAATTCTTTCATCCGGAGCCGGTTCTTCTTTCACCACCATCCAGCGGCTGTCAGAAAAAATACCGGTACCATAGGCACCGGCATTTTTCAGTCTCCATGTATCTGTTCCTTTCACATCCGGCTCAAAATCATGACCGTCATGTTTAATCACAGCCACTTTGAAACCTTTCTTATTGAGAATCGGGAGCAGATGTTCCAGAAAAGTGGTTTTTCCGGAGTTTTTCACACCACTGACAGCCACAACCAACGGTTTCCTTACAGCATCCACAGATTCACCTTCTCTCCTTCCTGCAGCGGACCGGTTCCCGCCGGAATATCCAGCAGACAATTACATCCTCTCAGCGTTCCGATTGCCCCTGAGGAAAAAATGCCTTTCGGCAGCGATACTTTTCCATTTTCATAAAATGCACGTACAAAACGGCGCATCTTACTTTTCTTTGGAAATCCTTCTGTCAAAATTCCCTCCTGCTTTTTCATCACATAAAAGGAATCATCCGTCATCTTCTGCAGCATGGGACGAAGCAGTAATTCCAGATTCGCCATAGCTCCAAAGGGATTTCCGGAGAGAGAAAGAATCTGTGTGTCCCGGTATACAGAATATATCGAAGGAGAACCCGGCTGAACAGCCACACGCCAGAATACTTTTTCTGCACCCAGAAGCTCCAGAGCCCCATGAAGGATGTCTCTCTTACCGACTGAAACACCGCCGGTGGTTACGATGATATCAGCATCCTGACATGCCTGCCCCAGTGCTTTCGCAAGAACCGTTTCATCATCCGCCACATGTGTCACTTCCGCCGGCTTTACCCCCAGCTCTTTCAGCCGTGCACTGACCATCATGCCATTAGAATTATAAATTTTTCCGGGAACCAGTGGTTTTCCCGGCTGACATACCTCGTCTCCTGTTGTAAAAACACGGATCACCGGCTTTTTGTATACAGCAACACTGGTCCGACCGATTCCTGAAAGAATCCCCTGCTCAGCAAAAGTGATTCTGCTTCCCTTTTCCAGAAGAAGCTCTCCCTTTTTATAATCTTCACCCTGAAAGCAGTAATTGCTGTATGGCTGCTGCTCCCGGTAAATCCTGACAACCGTTTCCCCCTCATCCGTATCTTCCTGTCTGACCGCAGCATCGCTTCCTTTCGGAAAGGGAGCGCCTGTCATGATACGCATGGCTTCTCCTTTCTGAATCGTCTGTGCTTCTCCATCATCCCCGGCATAAATACATCCCGTCACCCTGAGACTGATAGGGTTTTCCCGGGAAGCCCCCATCAGATCGGAGTGATTCACGGCATATCCGTCAACCGGGGAACGAGGAAAAGGAGGATTATCCAGATCCGCATAGATATCCTCCGCCAGACAGAAACCTCCGGCTTCTTCTACCGGTACTTTCTGCATTTTTATATGTTTTTCGGTTCGTTCACAGATCAGTTCAATGGCCTGTTCCAATAAAATATTCTGCTGCATCAGCCTTCCCTTCCTTCCTGATGTGTCAAAAGTGTCTGATAAGCTTCTGGTGTATTGATATTATCCAGCTGCCAGTCAGGTAAATTCACAGACAGGCAGCGGTATCCCCACTGTTCCAGCACATGGAATACAGAAACGGATGCTTCTTTGATGGCAGTTTCCACAGTACCTGCCATTTCCGTTGGGTAAATCCCGATCAGAGGTTCCACCCGTCCGCTGTGTTTCAGAAGGAGCGGATACTTTCTGTCTCGTGCTGAAAGCTCTTCATGAGATCCGAGGAGTTTTTCCAGTACATGGCAGGGAATCTGCGGGACATCAACAGGCAGCACCAGGCAGTAGGGCGTATCCATCGCACACATACACGCATGGATTCCTCCCAATGGTCCCCGCTCCCGGTAAATATCCGGTATACAGCACACACCGAAATCTGCAGCCGCATGCCCTGACAGATACTTCTTCCTGATTCCCACAGTTTCTGCCTTATGGATCAGACTATCTGCAAAAGTCTTATGACCGTAATGAAGTTCTGCTTTGTCCCTTCCCATCCTTCTGCTGTGTCCGCCTGCCAGCAGAAGTAACGAATATGTATCTTCTCTGTCAATCACCATCATTTTTCATTTCCTGCAAATTTGAAACCTTCCGCATCGTTCCACAGGCAGCAGCCGCCCTTATTTTCCCGTTTCACACGGTACAGAGCCTGGTCTGCACACTGAATCAGCCTGGAAATATTTTTCTCCTCTGCTGAGCACATGGCAATACCCACAGAACAGGAAGAATGAAATGCCTGACAGATGGACTCCCCTTTTTTTATGGCAGCCGCCTCATCATTCATATGCTTGAGCAATACCAGGAATTCATCTCCTCCATAACGGCAGAGGATATCCTTTGCCCTGGTCTTTCGCCGGAGCAGATCTGCAAAGGACTGAATCAGCCTGTCCCCCGCTTCATGACCACAGGTATCATTGACTATTTTTAAGTCATCCAAATCAAAAAGACATATTGCCAACGGCAGATCCTCTTTCCGCAGCGAATCCAGAGCAGCCTGAAGCCCCCGCCGATTAAACAGACCTGTTACGTAGTCCCGACTGGCCTCATCCTGCAGAATCATTTCACGCTCATGAGAAGCCGCAATACCCATCAATCTCTCAACTCTTTTTTTCAAATCACACTGAGGATGACATTTACAAAGAA
>JAEDMR010000230.1 GCA_016302925.1 Bacillota bacterium | reverse complement strand
TTCAGCACTTCGATCTGGGATTTCAGATAGAACTCATCCTCAAACAGTGCGTAGTGTACGCAGGCCCGGATCAGAATAAATATAAGCGGCGTAATTTTTTCATATGGAATCCCAATCGTTTCTTCCAGGCTTTTTGCGTACTGGGTATATCTCTGATCCACGCCCGCAAAAAATTTCTGACCGTACTTTCTGTATTTCGGATGGGTATAGATCTGATACATCACCCGGTATTTCTTCCCGTGCTTTTCTGCCGTCCAGTAGGGAATCTCATCGATAAACCGCCACAGATCCTCGATATCTGTGGGAGCTTTCGCCAAAAACTCATCCTCGACCTTGCTCATACAGTATTCAGTGGACTGGATGATCAGATCATCCAGATCTTCAAAATATGTGTAAAGCATACTTGATGCGCCTCCGCAGTGCTCGCAGATGGTTCGTATTCCTGTACCATGCAGCCCGTTTTCTGCGAAGCAGTCATAGCTCCCTTCCATAAATGCTTCTTTTTTTGCATTCCATTGTTCCGTCGTATAGTTCGCCAATTCACCACCCCCCTCAATTAAAACGTATGATTTAAATAAAGCATACCATATATCGGGTGAAGTTTCAATCATTTTCAAACCGCCTTGCAGCCTCCCCCGTTTTATTGCAGATGAGTGTTTTTCCCCTTCTGCTGACGATATTTCCTATACAATGAAAAAAGCCCGTGCGGAATAATATCATTCCCACGGGCCTTCCTTTTTCAGCTCTATACTGTTATTCTTTCTGTCTTTCTGGCAGTTACGCCTCTTCATTACAAGCCGCAAGCAGCTCTGCGCTCACATGACGGATCAGGTTTTCGAAATCCGGCACGCTGGTGTCATGGCCTGCGAAGCAGGCCACAAACGGCTGCTTTGCATAAATCAGACCTACATCGTTGGTCAGGTCTTCATCCTCCCCCGTCTTATGGGCCACAGGCACAGCGTCACAGATCACACCGCAGATTTTGTGGTTGATCTGCTGCAGCAAAAGAACATCTTCAATGTCTTTGGAAACCTGCTCGCTGACAAATGTTCTGCGGTAGATTTTTTCCAGCAGCATGCCCATTTCCTTCGGAACGATATAATTTTCAATGCCGGCAGCAGACGCTTCCGCATCAAATAAAGGGCGGTTCAGCTTCGTGTCCGAAAGACCGATGTTCCGGAATTCCTCTACATAGGCAGGAATTCCGAAGCGCCGGATCAGCAGATTGGTTGCCGCATTGTCGCTGATGGAAATCATCAGCTTGCAAAGGGTCCGGATATCCACATCCAGTTCGTCCGTAAACAGGGTCAGGGCGCCGCAGATCGGAAGCTTGTCTTCCTGCCGCACGTGGATTTTTTCCTCCATGGAACATTTTCCCTCACTTGCCCATTTGGAAATGCACATAAAAATGGGAAGTTTGATCACACTGGCTGCCAGATACGGTTCATTTTCCTGATAGCCCAGTTCCTCTCCGGTAATCAGATTTTTATAATAAAATCCGGTATGCCCGGTCTGTTGTTTCATTCTGTCCAGAATAGACAGTTTCAATGTATCATCCATATGTAAAGCCTCCTCTATCTTCTTACCGAACGGCCAAGCCGGTTGTTTATAATCCGGTCATTCTGCAGAGCCACCTTGCCTCCGATGAGAACCCAGTCAAATCCCTCGGATGGGATCTGTCCGTCTTCAAAGGTAGCGCGGTCCGTTACCCGATTCAGGTCGAAAATGACTACGTCCGCATCACTTCCCGGCAGGAAGTTGCCCTTCTGCGGCAGATGCAGACGATCCGCAGCCATGGTTGACATTTTACGCACCCCATCCAGCAACGAAAGTCTGCCGGATGCAAGATACTCGCGGATAAATTTTGCGAAGCTTCCGGAAGCGCGGGGATGTCCTTTTCCCTCCATCCGCACGCCGTCACTGCCGATCATGACCAGCGGTGACAGAAGTGCC
This sequence comes from Bacillota bacterium, assembly GCA_016302925.1. Classification (GTDB taxonomy): domain Bacteria; phylum Bacillota; class Clostridia; order Peptostreptococcales; family Anaerovoracaceae; genus RGIG7179. The sequence goes on along the minus strand of JAEDMR010000230.1, from coordinate 820 downwards.
ATTTCCACATCTTCCTTTTTCATGAAATAACCCACCGTACCGGTTTCCGGGGCTTCTCTGCGAAGCTCGTCGAAGATCGCTTTATTACACCGCTTCCCGGCATACTTGCCGTTGACAATGAGAATGCTGTCATAATCCGACTGGTAGCTTTCCAGGAAACCATCGTCATAGGTCGTGGCACCGATACTGGTGCTGAAGGCTTCATACGGATAGCAGTCGCAGAGCATATCGATGCCCATGGCGCGATAGCCCTCTATATTGCTGAGAAGCTGCTTCATCTGACCGTAGCCGCCCATGCTTCCGACATGCGAAAACTGTACCTTCACCCGGCCTTCCCGGCCCATTCTGGCCAGCTCGTCCGCCGCATCAAAGACGCCGTCCACATCCATGCGGACATGGGAGGATATCAGCTTGTCATCCTTCTGGCAAAGACGGATCAGCGTCAGTATTTCATCCCAGGTGGTTCCCGGCACATATTTCACGCCGAAAGAAATGCCCATGCAGCCCTGTTCCAAGTATCTCTGTGCGGTTTCCTTCATTTCCGCAATGGCCGCAGCATCCACCGGTTTGTACTTATCCCGTTTTCCATCCAGATTCCGCAGATATGTGTGGCCGGCAAGGAGGCCGATGTTTACCGGTGCCCCATCCCGGTCTGCGATATCAAGGTAACGAACCGGATCCATGACATTGTCGCCGCAGTTTCCGCCGATATCCAGGGTCACCCCCATATGCAGGGCGGATTCCGCCATGCCGGTTTCAATGGTATCTGTGCCGGGATCATATTCGTCCTCATGCATATGGATATCGATGAAGCCGGGAC
>JAEDMR010000229.1 GCA_016302925.1 Bacillota bacterium | reverse complement strand
AAAATTCAGATGCAGCTTGATGGAAAGTCTCTCTATGCGATTCCTGAACTTGGAAAAATTGCAGGTGAAATTGCCGAGTCCGTCGAAACGAAGGATAAAATGGTGCTCTCCGCGAAAAAAGGGCAGCAGCTCCTCATGTCAAAAGAAAAGATAAACCGCGACAACCCGGATTTTGATGTCTACCTCGTGTTGTTGAAAGATGTCACAGAAATCTCCCAGCTGGAAACTGCATTTCAGAAGCAGGCGCGAGAGCAGGGACACGTGGCGAAGCATACCTTTGACGAAATAAAGCATAAATCGGAAAAAATGCATATCCTGCTGGAACGCTGCCGCAAAATCGCTTCTGTGGATAAGCCGACTCTGATTGTCGGCGAAAGCGGTACCGGGAAAGAGCTCTTTGCCAGTTCCATTCACAATGCATCCGCACGAAGTCGATTCCCTTTCGTTGCCATCAACTGTGCCACCATTCCGGAAAATCTGCTGGAAAGTGAGCTGTTCGGGTATGAAGATGGTGCCTTTACAGGTGCTAGAAAGGGCGGAAAAATTGGTCTCTTTCAGGCTGCCAATAAAGGAACGCTGTTCCTCGATGAAATTGGTGAACTATCCATGGAAATGCAGGCCAAACTTTTGAGAGTACTAGAAGAAAGAGAAATTATGCGTGTAGGTGGAGACGAAATCATCAGCATTGACACACGAATTATCGCTGCAACCAACCGGGATCTCCGCTCTCTGGTCGAAGAAGGCAGGTTCCGTCTGGATCTGTACTATCGTCTGAACACGCTGACCGTCAGCATCCCGCCGCTGCGTGAACGCATCCAGGATCTTCCTACACTTTCCATGGCATTTGCAGAAAACGAGCATTGTTGTGATATCGCTTTTTCTGACGAGGTCATGCACTTTTTCATGTCCTACAACTGGCCCGGAAACGTTCGCGAACTGCGAAATTGTATTGAATACATGGTCAGCATCGGTTCAAGCCCGTTTCAGGTCAGTGATCTCCCGGACTACCTTTATACGGAATACGTGTCACATGCAAATGCACCTGCTTTTCATGCAAAACAGTCCATTGTACAATCTGAGTTTGAGAAAAGGGAAATTACAGCTGTTCTGGAAACACTAAAGAGACAGCCGCTCGGCCGCAGATCACTTGCAGAGGCCCTTGCTGCGGATTACATGCCGATTTCGGAATATCGACTTCGAAAAATATTAAAAGAACTTCAAGCAAATCACTGCATTTCTTTCGGTTCCGGACGTGCCGGATGCCGTATCACAGAAAATGGACTTCACCTTCTCCATCAACTCTCGAAGTAGACGCATTCCGTGGTCATTCTCATTTCACTGCAATATAAATCCGGCCGCAGCCTGAGTTCGCCCCACGCCGCAGCCGGATCTGTTCATACATTTTTAGTTTTCTGCTGCAGACTACAGCTTCGCCGCCAGCTCTTCGATTTTTTTCAGCCGGTTGTTGATGCCGGATTTTTTCAGCGGCGGATCGCACAGTTCTCCCAGCGCCGAAATGGATACGTACGGATTTTCTGCCCGAAGGCGGGCCACCTCCTGCAGCTTCTCCGGAAGCCAGGCCAGTCCTCTGGTCTCCTCGATTTTTCGGATGGCATCCAGCTGCCGCATGGCCGCATCCACCGACCGGTCCAGATTGGCCGTATCACAGTTGGCGATTCGCTTGGCATCGCTGATCATGCTCTTCTTGATCCGGGTTTCCTCCATGCTGAAGACCTGGCTGGACGCACCCATAATGGCCAGAGTATCCCGGATATAGTCTGCCTTTTTCATGTAAACAATATAGGAATTGCCTCGTTTCGCCACCTTGGCAGACAGATCCACGAAGGAATTGATCATCTTTTTCAGATCGTTTGCCAGAGTCTCGCTGTGACATACGAACTCCAGATGATAGCTTTTTTCCGGATCACTCATGGTGCCGGTTCCCATGAACAGCCCCCGCAGATAGGCTTTCCGGCAGCACTTGGTCTTGATGATGCCGCTGTAAATGCCGTCGCTGATATAGTTGTTGCCTTCCTTGATCAGCAAAATCCCTGTTTCTCTGAGAATCTGCTCGCTCCGGTTCTCGGGATCTATGGTGATGCCGTATGCGTGATGTCTGCTGTTTCTGCTCTTTCCCACAGCAGCGCTCTCTCCGATCTCCAGTCTGGTTTCGATGCCGAAGTATTCCTGGATCAGCTTTTTATAATGGCGGGCGATGGCAGGATTTTCTGTGGTGATCACAATCCGGAACTTGCCGCCTCCCGCCAGCCGGAGGCTTCCGGCCACGCGAAGGAATCCGGAGATCTCTGCCAGCTGGCAGCATTTTTTCTCCGGCTCGATCCGGGCCAGTTCATTTTTCGTTTCTGATGCAAATGACATAATCTATCAGATTTCTTCGTCTTCTTCCGGTTCGTCTTCCACTTCTTCCGGCACTGCGGTTTCCGTTAGCTCAGCATCTTCTGCCAGCTTCGGCTCATCCTTTCCGAACAGCTTCTTCATGACCCGGTTGGTTCCCACCACCAGGGCAGTCCCTGCAACCAGTCCGATGCCGATGATGCGAGCAGTGGCTACAGCCAGATCCTTTCCGCTGCCTTTTCTTTCCGCTTTCACCTGCTTCGGTGTTTTCGCATTTCTCAGTCCTCTCTGCATGGTCTATTCCTCCTCTTTTCCGGCAATGGACCTGTTCTGCACATAGGATACGATCAGATCCGCCGCCTCTTCTTCCGAAATACAGTATGAATTGATAATCAGATTATAGTTTCTGTAGTCTCCCCACTTCTG
>JAEDMR010000040.1 GCA_016302925.1 Bacillota bacterium | reverse complement strand
CAAAATCCTCCATGCCGAGGTTTTTCTCTTTCAGGTTCTTTTCCAGTATTTCTCGGGTTCCCGATCCCTCTTCCCGAATCAGCAGGGTTTCTGAGAGCAGGTCCCGGATCTTTCTTTTCTGCCCGGGGTTTCCTTTCAAAATCCGCTCTGCGGCAGGCTTTCCGCAGACGCAAATGTAATTTTCCAGAGAATAGTCCGCATAGTCGTATTCCTTCTTTTCGAAGTACCCTTCCACCAGGGCGAAATCGATTTTCCCCTGATCCAGAAGCTCGGTCAGCCGCCGTGTGTTGGCTACTTCCACCAAAATTCGGTCCTCCGGATGATCCTGCAGATAGGCTTTCACACGGTCCGCAACCAGCGTTTCTCCCACCGTCAGCGTCGCCCCCAGGCGCAGCTGACGCCGACCCCCTGCGGCCTGAACGGTTTTGCGAAGAAATTCCTGGTCGTGAACCATGGTGGTGGCCACACTGAGAATCTGCTGGCCGGCCTCGGTGAGAAACATCTTTTTTCCTTCGTAGCGGAACAGCGGCGTGCCGTATTCCTTCTCCAGCCAGCGGATATGCTGGGACACTGTAGGCTGGGTGATGGACAGACTTTCTGCTGCCCGGGTGAAGTTCATGTATTTGCAGACTTCAATGAACGTGTGAATGCGAAAATCCAGCATGGCCGGCCTCCTTTCCTGACATCTTCTGTCTCCAGTATATCATAATTATTTCTTATTGTTAAATATATTTTTATAATTTTACATTATCGTTAATTCGTATTATAGTGATACATGGAAAACATCAGAAATGACATACTATATACAATGTAAAAAGGAGAACACGCCATGAATTTCATTCAGGAAAAAGGCAAGGGACTGCTCCTCTGCCTGATCATCGCTGTACCGAGCTGGTTTCTGGGCCAGCAGTTTCCCATCATCGGCGGTCCGGTCATCGCCATCATCGCCGGCATGATCCTGACCCTGTTCCTGAAGGACAAGTCCGCCTTCCAGGCCGGCATCACCTTCACCTCGAAAAAGATCCTGCAGTGGGCCGTCATCCTGCTGGGCTTCGGACTGAACCTTTCCGTGGTCATCACCACCGGCAAGCAGTCTCTGCCGATCATCATCGCAACCATCACCACCTCCCTGGTGATTTCCTATGTGCTTTGCCGCATGCTGAAGATGCCCTCCAAAATCTCCACTCTCGTGGGTGTGGGTTCGTCCATCTGCGGCGGCAGTGCGGTAGCTGCCACGGCGCCGGTCATCGATGCCGACGATGAAGAAGTGGCACAGGCCATTTCCGTCATCTTTTTCTTCAACGTGGTCGCCGCTCTGGTGTTCCCTGCGCTGGGAAATGCCATCGGCTTTGACACCACCAGCGGGGAAGCCTTCGGAATCTTCGCCGGAACCGCAGTCAATGACACGTCTTCCGTCACTGCAGCAGCATCTACCTGGGACAGCATGCACAACCTGGGCTCCGCTACGCTGGATAAGGCGGTTACCGTCAAGCTGACCAGAACCCTGGCCATCATCCCGATCACTCTGGTGCTGGCATTCTGGCAGGCTCATAAGGCGAAAACCGCAGCTGATGGCGCAGAAGGGGCAGGTTCCGGTTTTGACTTTAAAAAATCCTTCCCGTTCTTCATCATATACTTCATCGCAGCGTCCCTGATCACCACGGTGGCCGGAAGCTTCGGTGTGCCGGCTTCCTTCTTCGCGCCGGTGAAGACCCTGAGCAAATTCTTCATCGTGCTGGCCATGGCCGCCATCGGCCTCAACAGCAATATCGTGAAACTGATCAAAACCGGCGGTAAGCCGCTGTTCATGGGCTTCTGCTGCTGGGTGGGCATCACCGGTGTCAGCCTGGTCCTGCAGCATGTACTGGGACTCTGGTAGAACCATCTGCGTCTCAAACGAATCATCCGAATCATTATACCTACGAAAAAAGCAGCCTGACCGGCTGCTTTTTTCAGTGCTTTTACTAAATAAGAAGAATAGAAACGAATATATGAAGTTGTCAATTGCTGATTGATTCTATTTCTGCAGTTTGCTGCAGGTCTTCCAGATGCCCATCTTCTTGACTGCTTCAATCAGCTCATCTCTGAAGTCAGGATGTGCGATAGAAATCAGCAGCTCTGCTCTCTCGTAAGTGTTCTTACCCTTCAGATTTACTGCACCATATTCCGTTACGATATAGTGCACGCCGCTTCTCGGCGTGGAAACGATGGAGCCTTCCGGAAGGGTCGGACGAATCAGAGATTCCCGGGTACCGTCCTTCAGGACTCTGGTGGAAGGCAGGCAGAGGAAGGACTTGCCGCCATTGGACTTGAAGGCACCCATGACATAGTCCAGCTGGCCGCCGGTTCCGCCGATGTGCTGCAGCCCTGCGGATTCGGAGTTTACCTGACCGAACAGGTCCACCTGCAGGCAGCTGTTGACGGAAATCATCTTTTCATTATGGAGTCTCTCATTTCCATATGGCCGTATTTCTTACCGTATCTGGCTTCGAACACCATATGCGGTGCGGTACTCATGCTGTCGGCACCGCCGGCCATGATGCAGTCTGCTTCTCCGGCCTTGATCTGATAGTAGCCCATCTGGATGGAGGACATGGAAGAAGTACAATTTCTGTGAATGGTGATGCCAGGCACCGTGACAGGCAGGCCGGCCTTTACAGCAGCCACTCTTGCCAGGTTGTTTTCTTTATAGGTTCTCTGATAGTTGCAGCCCCAGATGACATCGTCGATGAGTTCTGGATCGATGCCGGCTCTCTTTACCAGGTTCTGCATTACAGGAATGGACAGATCCAGTGATGTTAAGGTTTTGAACTGACCGCCGATGGTTCCGATCGGGGTTCTGCATGCGGATACGATAATTACATTTCTCATTTCTTTTCCCTCTGTTTCTTTTCTGTATTTTAATTGTAACTTATACATTTCCATCACATACGTGATTCATCTTTATTTCCAGCAAAGACCGTGCCAATCAAATTCCGCAGTCTGATAATCCCTGAAATTTCAACAGTTTCCTGTTTTCTCGGCCTTTTGTGCTCCCGTTTCTTTCTTTCTTTTCATGCTTTTGTGCATATTTTATTTTGTGAAAATAATATTTTTATGCGCAAATGCATTTTGTTTCCATCCAAGAAAAAAAAACACCTGACGGTTGTCAGATGTTTTTTTGAATCTTTCAGCTTTTTTTATTTCTATTCCAGGATCGGCTCTCCACGTTCATACAGATCTTCATTGACTTCTGTCAGACTCCTGCCATGTGCCAGATCAAACAGAATAATACTGTCCCTGCGGTTTCTTGCATACAGCGGTGCGAAACGGCTTCGCTTCAGCAGGCTCTGCGTTTCCTCCACCGTTGCCTTCAATGCGAAACAGAAGCACAGCAGCTTATCCCTGGATGGTCTTCTTTTTCCCGACAAAATCTGATACCCGTACACTTCATTGAGATTGCTCTCTCGTACTGCCTGCGCCCGGCTCATACCTCTGGCCTCCAGCAGAGACTGCAGCTGTGCCGTCAGGCTGTCATCTGCCAGCTCCTCTTCATTCTCCGTGAAATAGCCATCCAGATTTGCATAATCCTTCAGTTCTTTTTCCAGAACCTCCGTACTTTTACCCTTTGATTTCATTTCCACCTACCGCGGAATATCCCCGCCGCTTAAATTATCATCGTACACCGCCCGGCTGCCGCCGATGAACTTCGGCCGCGTCCGCGCGCAGATCAGCACGGCCTCTCCGATTTTGTCCAGAGACAGACGTACGGGAACTGCAACCTTCTTCAGATGCATGCCGATCAGGGTTCTGCCGATATCCATACCGGCATCGGCCTTGATCTCCTCCACCGCCACCGGGCATTTGGCGTTCTGATAGACCGTCATGGCAAAGGATCCGCCGGCGTGAGGCTGGGGCACCACATTGACGATTTCCGTGCCCGGAAGGAGGGCTTCCTTCTCCACGATCACCGCCCGGTTCAGGTGTTCACAGCACTGTGCCGCCAGATAAATGCCTTTCGGCTGCAGCACGCTCCGGATGCCCTCATAGATGGCACCTGCCGCGTTGATATCCGAACCCTTGCCGATGTGCAGGCCAACCACCTCGCTGGAACTGCAGCCGACGATCAGGATGTCCCCCTGCTTCAGCTTCGCAGTCTCCACCAGCTCGGAAGCCGCGGTTTTCGCCTGCTCCCGGATTTCTTCATAGGTATAACTCATAACACTTCACCTCTTCTGTAAGGCCGGCCCCCAGAGGCCCGCCGAATCTGTATCTTCATTTACAGCTGCCAGCTGTTCAAGTATTTTTCCTGTTCCGGCGTCAGGGTATCGATCTCGATGCCCCAGGCCGCCAGTTTTCTTCTGGCCACCTTGTCGTCGATTTCGCCCGATACATCGATGACCTTATGCTCCAGCTTCTGATAGTTTTCCTTCACATACATGGCGGAAAGGGCCTGCACAGCGAAGCTCATATCCATGATTTCCGCAGGATGTCCGTCGGCAGCGGCGATGTTCACCAGACGGCCCTCGGCGATGACATTAACCCACTTGCCGTTTGGCAGCTTGTAGCCCATGATGTTCTTTCTGGTTTCTTTCTTTTCCACGCAGGCCTTCTCCAGACCTTCCATATCCACCTCGCAGTTGAAGTGGCCGGCATTGGTCAGGATGGCGCCGTCCTTCATCTTCAGCATGTGGTCCACGGTGATGGTCCATGCACAGCCGGTGGCGGAAACAAAGATGTCTCCCAGCGGCGCGGCCTGTTCCATCTTCATCACCTGGAAGCCGTCCATTTTCGCTTCGATGGCCTTCACCGGATTGATCTCCGTCACGATGACACTGGCACCCAGAGCGGCCGCACGCATGGCAATACCGCGGGAACACCATCCGTAGCCCACAACCACCACCGTCTTGGCGGCGATGATCAGATTGGTATTCCGCATGATGCTGTCCCAGGTGGACTGGCCGGTGCCGTAGCGGTTATCGAAAAGATGCTTGCAGTCCGCATCGTTGACCGCAACCATCGGGAATTTCAGGATGCCTTCCCGTTCCATGGCTTTCAGACGGATCACACCCGTGGTGGTTTCTTCGCAGCCGCCCCAGACTTCTTCCGCCAGATCCGGCCGGCGGTCATGGAGAAAGCTTACCAGATCGCAGCCGTCATCGATGACGATATTCGGCCTGCAGGACAGACACATTTCGATATGGCGGTCATATTCCTCCTGGGTGGCGCCATGGTATGCATACACCTTCAGACCACTGTCGGCCAGTGCTGCAGCCACATCGTCCTGGGTGGACAGCACATTGCTTCCGGTGACAGACATATCCGCACCGCCGGCAGCCAGCACCAGGCACAGATATGCCGTCTTGGCTTCCAGATGTACCGAGAGGGAAATCTTCACACCTTCAAACGGCCGGGTCTGGCGGAATTCCTCTTCCAGACCGGACAGCAGCGGCATATGGCTCTTCACCCACTGGATTTTCTGATGGCCGGACGGCGCCAGGGCCATATCTCTCACTTCGTATTGCTTCATTTTCTCTTCTCCTGTGATTTTTCAATTGTTTCTCAGATATTTCTAAAAATACATTCTCCCGGCTATTCCACGGTGACGGACTTCGCCAGGTTCTTTGGCTTATCGATGTTGCAGCCCCGTTCTCTGGCCACATAGTAGGCAAACAGCTGCAGCGGCACCACGGACAGCAGCGGCGTGATCTCATCCCTGCATGGTGGAATATAGATGACCTCATTGCTGTGCGCTTCGATGGCCGTATTGCCCTCTTTGGCGATGGACAGCACATGGGCGCCTCTTGCCTTTACTTCCTCAATGTTGGACAGCATTTTCTCATAGAGGAAATCCTGGGTGGCCAGTGTCACCACCAGCGTGCCCGGCTCCATGAGCGCGATGGTTCCATGCTTCAGTTCCCCGGCTGCGATGGCGAAGGAATTGATATAGGAGATTTCCTTCAGCTTCAGCGACCCCTCATAGGATACAGAGGAATCCAGTCCCCGGCCGATGAAAAATACCTGTTCCTTGTTATAGAGCATTTTGGACAGGCCTTCGATGATGCCGGCATTTTTCGCCAGACAGTCCTTCAGCTTATCCGGAATCGCCAGCAAATCTGCGATGAACCGGTCGTAATACTCTCTGGTAATGGTTCCCCGCACGTAGCCCATATGCAGACCGATCAGGTACATGCACATCAGCTGGGTGGTGTAGGCCTTGGTGGAAGCCACGGCGATTTCCGGTCCGGCCCAGGTGTAGAACACATCATCCGATTCTCTGGCCACAGAGCTTCCCACCACGTTGACCACGCTGAGAACCCTTGCGCCTTTTCGCTTGGCCTCACGGAGCGCCGCCAGGGTATCCAGGGTCTCCCCGGACTGGCTGATGGCGATGAACAACGTCTTGTCATCCACAAACGGATCCCGGTAGCGGAACTCTGATGCCACATCCACCTCCACCGGCACCTTTGCCAGCTTTTCGATAATGTATTTGCCAACCAGACCGGCATGATATGCCGTGCCGCAGGCCACGATATAGATTTTCGTGAACCCTTCAATCTCCTCTCTGTTCATGGAGATGCCGTCCAGCTTGATGGTACCGTCCTCGTTGAGTCTGCGGGTCAGGGTATCATACAGTCCCTTCGGCTGCTCATAGATCTCCTTCAGCATGAAGTGATCATAGCCTTCCTTTTCGGCGGCATCCGCATCCCAGGTCACATGGAACACATCCCGGTGCACTTCCTGCCGGTTTTCATCGTAGATCTTCACGCTGTCCGGCGTCAGAATCACCATTTCGTTATTTTCAATCAGATAGATTTCCTTCACGTATTTCAGCAGGGCCGGAATATCTGACGCAATGAAGTTGCCTCCCTGCCCCAGTCCTGCGATCAGCGGTGCATCCTTGCGGACTGCTACGATTTTTCCCGGTTCTGCAGCAGCAATCACACTGATGGCATAGGCACCTCGCATTTCCGATACAGCCTCATATACTGCATCCTCCAGATTGCCTTTATAGTGGATGCCGATCAGGTGGGCGATGACCTCCGTATCGGTTTCCGACCGGAACACAACGCCGTGGTCCCGAATCAGCATTTCCTTCAGCTCCACGAAGTTTTCAATAATTCCGTTATGAACCACTGCAATGGTTCCGTCTCCGTTCAGATGGGGATGGGCATTGAGATCCGACGGCACACCATGGGTGGCCCATCGGGTATGACCGATTCCTGTCCCGCTGGTCATGGGATCATCGCCGATGAAGTTCTCCAGGTTGGCAATTTCCCCCACATGCTTTCTGAGCAAAATCTTTCCGTTCTGCACTACGGCAATGCCGGCGGAATCATATCCCCTGTATTCCAGCCGTTTCAAGCCGTCGATAATAATTTCCCGGGCATTTTCTCTGCCCACATATCCTACTATCCCGCACATAATCTCACCTTTTTACTATTCGAATATTATCAGATTTACACTATTCTTCCTCGTCGGATTTCCGGAACTTACTTTCGATGAGAGAGGCAAGCCTCTCCGCCAGCGGGCGAATCTCCTCTGTATCACTGCCCTCCAGCATGACACGCACCAGGGGTTCCGTACCGGACGGCCGAATCAGCAGTCTTCCGCTGCCCTCCACGGCCTTTTCCACTGCCGCAATCTCTGCAGCCACCTCCGGATCCTTCTGCCAGGTCTTTTTGAAATCGTTATGGATTCTGGCATTGACCAGCACCTGCGGATAAATGCGGATCTCGTCGCTGAGCTGTGCCATGGTCTTTCCCGATGCCAGCAGGGCTTCCATCAGCTGGAGAGAAGACAGAATCCCGTCTCCCGTGGTGGTATGCTCTGCGAAAATAATGTGTCCGGACTGTTCTCCGCCGATCATGCATCCGGTTTCCCGCATCCGCTCCAGAACATACCGGTCGCCCACGCCGGTCACATCTACAGAGATTCCTGCTTCTTCCATGGCCTTATGGAATCCGATATTGCTCATCACAGTGACGGTTACCCGGTCATCCTGCAGCCGGCCTTCTTTTTTCAGCATACGAGCACAGATGGCGATGGTCTTGTCGCCGTCCAATACCCGCCCCAGGTTATCCACTACGATCAGCCGATCCGCGTCTCCGTCAAAGGCGAGGCCGATTTCCGCTCCCTGACGCAGCACTTCCTCCTGCAGCTTTTCCGGATGGGTAGAGCCGCAGCTGTCATTGATATTGATGCCGTCGGGCTCATTGCCGATTACCGTCACATCCGCTCCCAGACTGCGGTACACACGCTCCGCGATTCGGTAGGAAGCACCGTTGGCGCAATCCAGAACAATCTTTCTCCCGTCCAGTCGGTAAGACACTGTCTCCAGAAGATGGTTTACATAAAGATCTGAGGCGTCCTCTTCCGCTTCCAGCCGCCGTCCGATTTTTTCTCCGGTTACGTGGTTGCTTGCATCCACACTGCTGAGGATGATATCCTCAATTTTTTCTTCCAGCAGGTCATCCAGTTTATATCCGTCGCCGTTGAAAAACTTGATCCCGTTATATTCAAACGTATTGTGCGATGCACTGATCACGATGCCTGCATCCGCATGATAATGACGTGCCAGATATGCGATGGCCGGCGTCGGAACAACCCCTGCCAGCATTACATTTCCTCCCACAGCCAGGATGCCGGCTGCCAGAGCACTTTCCAGCATATCGCCGGATATTCTTGTATCTTTTCCGATGACAATCACCGGACGTTCATTGGTCTTTTTCAGTACAGAGGTTCCGGCTTTCCCCAGTTTGAAAGCCAGTTCCGGTGTCAGTTCTCTTCCTGCCACACCGCGCACCCCGTCGGTGCCGAACAGTCTGCCCATATATTTCCTCCTATCCTTTTCTATGATTCTTCACTGCCATCCGCCGCCGGTTCCTCCTCCGTCACACGTTCGATGGTGACCAGAATTTCTGCCGGCGTGAAATTCACTTCGCTGAGATTTCCCTCGAAGTGACACTTCAGTTCAATCCGGTGTTCCCCCGGTTCCAGTCCCGATGCATCAGCTACGAAATAGAAATCCTCTTCTTTCAGTGCGGAAATATCCGCTTCTTTGCCTACTGCTGTAACATCGATGGTTACATCACTGATGTATGCGATCATATCTTCCGTGATGCCTTCCACTGCGATGTCTTCTTTTCCATACGTAAACCGCCGGGTCTCCATCCCCTTCACGGTCACTTTCACCATCAGCTTCTGCGAATTGGCTGCCACCTCCACACCTTCCGGAAGCAGCGGCTTCACCTCCAGCGCTGCATCTTCATAAATCTCGCTCACATCCACAGTTTCCGCTGTGATATAGGATATGTCAGCAAGAGCTGCGGCATACCCCTTCACGGTAATCGTCTTCGGTACCGTTACCGTGCGGTCTGCATCGGATGCATCCGCTCCGACCACATTCACCTTCAGCGGAACGGTCTTCTTATTCAGCATGACTGCAGTCACAGAAACACTCTTGCTGCTCAGCTTGACATTTTCTACCGTATTTCCGTCTTTATCCACCGGAATCAGGTCTACACTGATGGCATGGAGTTCATCTCCCACCAGCTTCACATCCAGCGGTGCACTGATGTAAGCCACGCTGTCCACCAGCGTCCTGGCGCCGGTCACACTCACGGTATCTTTATCGGTCTGCACGATGAACGGTTCCTGCTCATCATTCAAATCTCCGTCAATCGTCGACACGATGTTCTTCTCTTCCGTAACCAGCTCATCGATGACCACTGTCACCTTACGCTTGCTGGCATCCTTGAAATCCACACGATCCGGTACGGTAATCTGCAGAGGTACTGTATGCTCTCCCGCCTTCACACCTTCCAGATCGAGAACCACATGAATGCCTTCTTTCTTTATTTTTCCTGCCTCTCCCCGTTCTCCCTTCACGGTGACATTTACTGTTTCATCGCTGACGGAAAGAAGTACCAGACCATCCGATTCCAGCGTGCTTTCGTTTATGATTGTTATGGGCACATTCTTTATGGTGGTATCCATGGACTGATTATCCGTTACCAGCACATAGGCCCACAGTCCCGCAGCAATGATCAGGGCGATGATGAAATTCACTTTATCATTCTTCAGCATTTTTTACCCCCTTCAAAGCCTTGGACAGCTTTTCCTTCACAGAGCCGCTTGTTTCCTTATCGAAATAGATATTCAGCAGGGTCTTCTCCACCGTCTTGATGTCCAGGAAGCGAGTCAGCTTCCCATGCTGCGCGATAGAGATTACACCGGTCTCCTCAGACACGATCAGCACCAGTGCATCGGAATTTTCCGTAATGCCGATGCCGGCCCGGTGACGTGTTCCCAGTTCCTTGGAAAGTTCCTTGTTCTGGGTCAGCGGAAGAACGCAGCCTGCCGCCCGCAGTCTCTCGCCCCGGACAATCAGCGCTCCGTCATGCAGCGGCGAACCTTCATAAAAAATATTTCCGATCAGCTGTTCCGAAATGGCTGCGTCAATCACGGTGCCTGTTTCCACGATCTCGTTCAGCTGGGTTTCTCTTTCAATGACAATCAGTGCGCCTGTTCTGGACGCGGACATGCTTTCAATGGCACGGACAAACTCTGCGATGATCCGTTTGGCTTCTTCCTTATCCACCTGACTGAACACGTTGGTGATCTTGCTCCTTCCCAGATATTCAAGGGCACGCCGCAGTTCCGGCTGGAAGATTACCACCAGCGCCATCAATCCGACGGTCATGGTATTGGACAGAATCCAGTTCAGAGTATAAAAATGGCAGAGTTCCGAACCCACCGTAGCCAGGACAAAAACCAGCAGGCCCTTGGCCAGCTGCTCCGCTCTGGTCTCCTTGATAAAGCCCAGAATTTTATAAAAGATAAATGCAACGATCAGAATGTCCAGCACATCGGTGATTCCGATGCTCGAAATGATGTTTCCAAAGGTTTCCATAAACACATTTCCTCTCACATGTATTCTATTATATTCTACTTGAAAAATATGTTGTTTTCAAGTAGAAGAGAAGAAAAAACAGAAGAAGGCGCCCGTAAAAACGGCGCGCCCTCTTCTGTCATAATCTCAACTGTTTTCATAGAAAGCAAATTCCGAAAATCAGTCATTCTTCGCATACTAGTATGTAGTTTCCAGCAGTCCGTAATCTCCGTCGTTTCTCTTGTAAACCACGCTTACGCTGTCGGTCTCGATGTCTATGAACACGTAGAAGTTGTGCTGCAGCAGCTCCATCTGCATGGCGGCTTCGTCCACCGTCATCGGAACCAGCTGGAACTTCTTGGCCTTTACAACCTTATTCTCCTCTACAGGTTCCGGCATTTCAGGAATCATCTCGAACCGCACGGATTCGTTGGACTTGTTTCTCTTCTGCAGTTTGCCTTTATATTTGGACATCTGGCTGGATAATTTATCCGCAACGATGTCGATGCTGTCAAATACGTCCTGTGATACATCCTCTGCACGGAAAATCGTTCCCTTGGTCACAATGGTCGCTTCCATCTTCACCTTATCCCGTTCCGGATGGATCACTATATTCGCCTTGATATCGTCAGCAAAATACTTTCCCAGTTTCTCAAATCTCTTGTTGATGGCTTCCTGAATCCGGTCGCTGATGGTGATGTTCTTTCCTGTTACGATAATCTTCATAATGATACCCTCCTCTCGCCTGCACGGACAGACGTCCCTTTTCGGTCCGGTATCCGGCCCGTCTCCGGGTCAGAGCATTTGTACATCCCTCGTCGGTCTGTGCAAACTATTTACTTTATGAAAGTATTATACCACATTCACCGGCACAATGCCACAGCATTTTCCATGTATACAGGATATTCCAGTTTTCCGGACCGGATCCCATGACATTTTCCTGAAAAAAGCACAAAAAGAGAACTGTTCAGCTGACCTGGTCTTTGCCCCCACACCTGCCTTGATCCGATTTTCGGAGGACTTACTTCTAAGGTACGCCATGATCACCGCCCGTCTCCTGCGCAGCGGCTTACGTGGATCCTTTCGCCCGCACCTGGCCTGGATTTTCAACCACAGACCTGAACAATTCTGTTTCAATTTTAACCGATTTCCTGCTCCTTTGCAAGAAAAAAACCTTCTGCACCGTCGTTTCCCGATGCCACCGTCAGCACATCCACCCGGGCTGCACCCGCATCCTTCAGCACCCGTCCGCAGCAGATGGCGGTGGCCCCTGTGGTAAAGATATCATCCAGAAGAATCACTTGTCTTCCCTCGATCCGTTCCGAAAGTCTTCCGCCGCAGCCGGCACGAAAGGCGCCGTGCAGATTGGAAAGCCGATCACCGCCTGCAATACTCCGCTGCGCCGCCGTGGACTCGGACCGCTCCAGACCGTCCTTCAGAACAGGGATCCCCAGAAATCCACCCAGATATGCAGCCACCATGGCCGCCTGGTTGAATCCCCGCTTCTTTTCCTTTTTTCGATGCATGGGAACCGGAACGATAAAGTCTGCCTCCAGAAGCCCCGCAGCTTCGGCATCGGAACGAATCCGGTCTGCAAGGATTTGGGCCAGAATCCGGGCCATATACGTATGGCCGTTGTATTTCAGATCGAAAATCAGCCGCCGTTCATAAAGGCCGTATTTCATACAGGCGCGGATGGAATCCAGCGGGATGCCGCCCTCTTCCTGCAGCAGCTCCGCTTCCGGCCCGGTGAAATTGTTGTTCCGCAGACTTTCCGGCAGAATCTCCACGTGGCCCCACGTGATATGGCGGATGCAGTGGTCACAGAGACAGTAGCTTCGGCTGCGGTCGATATAGTTTCCGCAGACCACGCAGTAAGTCCCCCACGGAAAGAAAAAATCCGCTGTCTGCTCCGCCAGATGCTGCAGCCACGCCGGCCCCCGTCTGATCAGATACATCTCACACCCCCTGATAAAACCCGGCCAGCCGGCTCATGAGTCCGGAGTTTCTTCTCCGGTTCTCGTTGTGGTCCACCATGGCGTTGAGGTAATCCTGCCGTCCCACGATGTACAC
>JAEDMR010000228.1 GCA_016302925.1 Bacillota bacterium | reverse complement strand
GGAATGCGGCGGCAGCGGTCAGCGGCTTCCCGCAGATGTTCGGCTATTACGACGATAAGGAGCGGTATTTCCTGCTGTCATCCCTGGCGGATCGGAATGAGACCCCAAAAGAATTTCTGCAGAAGCTGGACCGGCTGCAGACTGTCATGGAGAGCGGGAGTCGGGATCCGTCTGCACGCGTCACCCTCAGCACCATTCATTCCAGCAAAGGTCTGGAATACGATCGTGTCATTCTGATGGATGCGATAGATGGGATTCTGCCTTCCTCGGGTACGGGCTCGGGCTCCGGCGCAGGCTCTGGTTGTTTCGGTAGCTCCGGTGCAGGCGGAGCAAAATCTTTCCTCCCGGCGGATCTGGAGGAGGAACGGCGGTTGTTTTATGTGGGGGCGACTCGGGCAAGGCAGGAACTGGTTCTGGTGGATTACAAGGGGGCGGAGTGTCCGTTTCTCCGGGCATTTCTTCAGCAGGAGCCGAAGATAAAGCAGGTGCCGGTGCCGATACAGGGAGAAAAAGCACCGTATCAGCCGCTGGAGTATAAGCGGCGGAGAAAGCAGGAGGAATCGATGAGACAGGACGTGCGGCGGCCCCACGCAGACGGTGCGGAGGAAGCCTCCTCTGTGGGATGCTTCTCTGTGGGATGCCGGGTACAACACGGAAAATTCGGCACCGGCGTGGTGGTGTCTTCGGATTCGGCCGCACTGATTGTAGATTTCGAGGAGGCAGGCGAGAAAAAGTTCCTGCAGGCCTCTGCCGGAAGGTTTCTGAAGCGGGTTAAAATTTGAAAAGTTGACTTTTTCGACGATATATTTTATTGAAAAGTAGGAAATAATAACGTATAATTGTATTGAAAAGTTCCATAAGGGAGGGTTCGGCCATGCTTTTTCGAAAGATCGCTTCTGTGATTGAAGAACACTTGCAATCCGGATCAGAAAAAATCCTGCTGGTGGATGGAGCCAGACAGGTGGGGAAAACCTTTATTATCCGTTATGCAGGAAGAAAACTGTTTGAAAATTTCATTGAGCTGAATATGGTGGAAGACAGCGTTGGTGATCGATTGTTTGCAAATATCAGGACGGTGGAGGACTTTTATTTGCAGGTAAGCATGCTTGCCGGTGATAAAATGAAGGAGAGAGAGAACACCTTGATTTTCATTGATGAAATCCAGGTTTATCCTCACCTGCTTACACTGCTGAAATTTCTGCAGCAGGATCATCGGTTCACCTACATTGCCAGTGACTCGCTTCTGGGCGTTACCTTGTCGGAAACCACATCCATTCCCATGGGAAGCATACGAAAAATTCGGATGTTTCCACTGGATTTCGAAGAGTTTCTTTACGCTAACGGAATGAATGATCTGGCGATTTCGGTACTCCGAAAGAAATATGAAAATCTGGAGTCACTGGACGAGGCAATGCACCGCAAGATGATGGATCTGTTTCGGAAGTATCTGCTGGTAGGTGGTATGCCGGATGCCGTGAATGCTTATATTGCCGAAAAGAACATTCGGAAGGTCAGGGAGATTCAGAAGGAGATTCACGAGTATTATGCGGCAGACGCTTCCAAGTATGATGAGGAGAGAAAGCTGAAAATCAGACGGATCTACGACATGATTCCGTCCAATCTGGAAAATAAGAAGAAACGCGTTGTAGTGCAGCACATTGAGAATAAAAAGGGAAAAACATTTGCCGATTATGAGGATGAATTTGAATATCTGATCAGTGCAGGAATTGCGCTGCCTGTACAGGCAATTTCCACACCTGTATTTCCACTGATTGAATCCAGCGGTAAAAATCTGCTGAAGCTTTACTTAAACGATGTGGGAATATTAACCGGCATTTTGTATGGGAATAATATCCGGGCAGTTCTGGATGACGAAACGAGTATCAATCTGGGTTCTGTGTATGAATGTGCGGTTGCCTGCGAACTGATTGCTCATGGCAATAAACTGTTTTATTATGATAACCGCAGCAAAGGAGAAGTGGATTACCTGGTCGATGATTATGAGAGTTTATCGGCGGTGCCCATCGAAGTGAAGTCCGGAAAGGATTACACGGTTCACCGCGCACTGAATACTTTCGTGAAGAACGAGGATTATCATGTAAAGAAGGCTTTCGTACTTTCCAATGCCCGCGAAATTCAGACCAAAGGGAAGATCACATATATCCCGGTATATTTCATCATGTTTTTTGGCGACGGGACTGAAGTCACAGACTGGAACAGGGAAGAATAACGAATCGAAAAACAGGAGCAGCAAAATATGAATCAGCAGTTGCAGAAGCAGGAAGAAAAATTTCAGCAGATGACCGAAGAACCGGTGGGTAAACTGATCCGGCATCTAGCGGTGCCGTGCATCATCAGCATGATGATCACTGCCTTTTATAATCTGGCGGACACGTTTTTCGTGGGACAGATGCACAGCAATACGGCCACCGGGGCGGTAGGCGTTGCATTTTCCTTAATGGCGATTATCCAGGCCATTGGATTCTTTTTTGGACATGGAAGCGGGAATTTCGTATCCCGGGAGCTGGGACGGCAGAACCGGGAAGCTGCGGAAGAGATGGCCGCAGACGGTTTTTTCCTGGCCATGATGACCGGCGTAGTTCTTCTGATTCTGGGACAGTTCTTCCTGACACCGCTGGTGCGGATGCTGGGATCTACGGAGACCATCATCCCGTATGCCAGAAGCTATGTACGGATCATTCTAATCGGTGCGCCATGGATGACGGCTTCGCTGGTCCTGAACAATCTGCTTCGGTTTCAGGGCAGTGCCATCTACGGCATGGTGGGCATCACCGCCGGTGCAGTGCTGAATATCGTTCTGGACCCGC
>JAEDMR010000039.1 GCA_016302925.1 Bacillota bacterium | reverse complement strand
CAGTTAAACGATGCGAGTCAAAAAGCAGGGAGAGCAGGTCGGCTCCCACATCGCTGCTGCTGTTGTCCCAGAGGACCCGGCCGATGCCTGCATTTTCAATGAAGTGGGCGTTGCCCTTTTCCTGCTCCAGGAAAGGGCAGACCACATACAGCGGTGTGCGGGAAGCGATGGCTTCGAAGGTGGTGATCCCGCCCGGCTTGGTGATCAGCAGGTCGGCCTGCTGCATGTACCGGGCCACCTGATCGGTATATCCCAGGGTACGCACGGCGGGACAGGCGGCCCGCACCTGCTCTGCCAGTTTCTGGTTGGACCCTGCGATGAGGGTGATGGACAAAAACGGGCTGCGGCTCAGGTCCCGGAGCAGCCGCAGCCCGCCCGGGATCAGTCCCAGGCCGCCGCCCATGACCAGAAGATGTTTCTTTTCTACCGACTGGGTTCCGACCTTATATGCCGCTTCTGCCTTCAAAACCCCTGCACGATGAAATGCCTGGCTGACCGGAATGCCGGTCACAAGGATTTTGTCGGATGGAATGCCCCGGCTGAGAAGGGCGTTGCGTGTGGACTCGTCGCCGACGAAATACAGGTCCGTGCCTGAGGACAGCCATTCCTCGTGAACCGTAATGTCCGTGATATAGGTATACAGCGGAATCCGGCAGCAGCGCCGGGCCTTGTAGGCGGAGAGATACTGGCCGCAGATGGGCAGCGTGGCAATGATCAGGTCCGGCTGATAGAGAGCCAGGAGACGATCGATTTTGCGAAGAAGCGCGTTTTTCATCGGCACGTCGCCATATCTTCCTGCGATCCGGTTCAGGTCGTTATAAAGGCCGGAACAGCGGGAGACCAGAAGCTGGAATCCTTTGTAAATCCCGGAGGACAGGGTCGGAAACAGAAATTCCATGAAATCCACCGTATCCACCCGCACGTCGTCTGCCGTCTGCCGCAGCTGCTCTGCAATGGCGTCGGCGGCCTTGATGTGCCCCATGCCGAAGCGCCCTGTGAGAATTAAAATATTCATACGATTACCCCTTTCGTTTCATACCTAAAGCATACAGGACAAGTCTTAATTCCGGGTTAAGCGAACATTAAGATTTCGATAGGAATTTCTTAATTTTTCCTGACAAAATCCGCAGGCAGGGGTATAATGGTAGAAATTGTTGTACGAAAGGAAAGGAGTTTGACAGATGGACAGACAGGAACGGCTTGACCGGCTTTTTGCAGAGATGACGGCGTATTACAGCGGGGATCCCAGACGGGTGCAGCACTTCGTCAAGGTGCATGGATTTGCGGCTTTGATCGGGAGACTGGAAAAACTGGACCCTGCTGTGCAGGAAGTTCTGGAGGCGGCGGCCTATGTGCATGATATCGGCATCCGGCCGGCAGAAGAAAAGTACGGATGCTGCGACGGAAAACTGCAGGAGCAGGAGGGGCCGGCGGCTGCCCGGGAGATGCTGACAGGTCTTGGGTTTGATGAAGTGCTGGTGGAGCGGGTCTGCTGGCTGGTGGGGCATCATCATACATATGACCGGATCGATGGCATGGACTATCAGATTCTGGTGGAGGCAGACTTCCTGGTGAATCTGTACGAATCGTTTCAGGACAGGCATGAGGGGCGAACCGCCTTCGGAGGGGAAGGAAAGGATGCAGCTGCGGCGGCACTGGAGAAGATTTTCCGAACCGGTTCCGGCAGCGGGATCTGCCGCACCATGTTTGGGTTGTGAAAGCCGTGAGGGGATGCTCGAGCTGTGAGGGTATTTTTTTCTGGCGGGAACACCGCTCGTTCCGAACAAAAATCCCAGCAAGCAAAAAGTGACGCAAATTCGTGCTGTCCTCCTGAATTTGCGTCGTCATCCTCTGCCGTTTCATGCGTTTTCAAGCGTTTTTCTGTTAATGCTGCGAATCGGGCCGTACTTTTATGCAAAATATTTACATTTATGTATCTATTTCCGACATGAAAGGTTCTGATTTCAGATTTTTCTTCTTCCAATCCCTCAAGCGGTGACGCAAACCGCCCTGAGCCAGTTCGGTTTGCGTCATTTTTTGGTGTCAAATCTTTTCTCAGTGCTGTCAGGCGGTGCAGCCCATCCAGCAATCCGCCCGCAGCCCGACCAGCGCCCTGACCTTCGCTGGCAGCAGCGCCCTATTCTTCCCCCCGGCAGCAGCTGCAAGTGCAGCCTTCATCGTGGCTTTTGTGCTCGATGTGGGTGAAGGCAATCTCGATGATGTCCAGCACGTGCTGGTCGTCCAGAGAATAGAAGATGTTTTTGCCGTCGCGGCGGGACTTGACCAGGTCTTCGTCCTTCAGAAGCTTCAGCTGATGGGATACGGCAGACTTGGTCATGGCGACTTTTTCTGCGATATCGTTTACGCAGAGTTCTTCCCGGGCGATGGTGCAGAGAATTTTCATGCGGGTCTCATCGCCGACCACTTTGAAGAAGCTGGCTGCCCGCGGGATCAGTTCCTGGTGGATGTGATTCTCCCGGGTGTGCGCATAATTGTTTTCCATGATCAGCCCTCCTTGTTGAAAAATGTGGCGCTGCAGGCTGCCACAACCTTTCCGGTGGCTTCGCTGCACAGCTCACCGCGCATGCGGATCAGACGGCGACCCAGAGAAACCACCGTGGCAGCTGCCAACAGACGGTCGCCGATTTCAGCGGGCCGGATGTAGTCGATGTTCATAGACATGGTAGGCGCCCAGTGGCCCAGCCAGGCCGTTGCCGTGAGTCCGCAGGCGTGATCCAGCATGGAAGCCATGATCCCTCCGTGGAGGCCGCCCACCCGATTGGCTTCCCAGGGATGAACGATGTAGCGGAAGACGGCGGTGGCGGATTCCGGATCCACACGGAGAAATTCCGGTGCCATCATGCCGTTGGTGGTGGCCTTTTGCCGGACGCAGCTGTCTTCTGCCAGGGCCATGAGTCTTTCTCTCAAAATCTCCTCGCCCGGCGTTTTCACATCCGGCGTTTTATTTTCATTTTTGTTTTTATCCTGTTTTCGGATCTCTTCGTTTTTCATGTTTTTCACTTCCTGCTGCATGCTTTTCTCCATTCAGAACCGGTCGCTGTAGTTGAGCAGTCCCCGCAGGTAGCCGCCCTGGACCTTCGGCTTGCTGCCGCCCGAACCGTCCGATCCGTTGCCGCCCTCTCCGGACTGGCGGATGAAGTCATCGTACCGGCAGATCTGTCCCCGGAAGTAGTCCGGGCCGGTGTAAATCAGACCGAAGGTGCCGCCGGAGCCGTCCCGCGGCTTAGTCAGGCTGCCCGGATTGAAAAGATGGATGCCGCCGGCCTCCGCAGAGACGGCACGGTGAGTATGGCCGAAAATGGCGGCGCAGCAGTCGTGCTCCAGCGCTTTGTAATAGAGATTCTGCTGGCTGAAGTCCACATTTTCCATATGGCCGTGGGTTACCAGCAGGCTGCCGCATTCCGTATCGACGATGGCATAATCATTTTCACTGAAGGAACCGTCGGTGTTGCCTTTGACCCAGACGATGGATGCGCCTAGCCGCTCGCTCATGTGAATGGCATCCTTGTAGTAATCGCCGCAGTGGATAATCAGATCCACCTGGCCCTGTTTCTGTAATATATGATAAACCTGACAGGCACGGGAAATATCTCCGTGGGTATCGCTCAGTACCAGTATTCGCATTTTTTTCAAATCCTCCTTATATACTTCTAAGTATATCATAGAAAAAACCGGAAAGGTATGATAAAATAGAAAGAAAAGAGGAATAATCTGAAAGAGGCGGTGAACGAGGTGCTGCGAGAGATCCGAAAAAAACTGGTAATGCTGCATAATCGCCGGCCGTTCCCGGAACAGGTCCGTTCCTATCTGGCGGACCTGGAAAAGAGGGAGTGGCTGTATATGAATCTGCGCCTTTCCGGCAGCAGCCTGCGTCCGGAGGATGTCGACACGGTGCTGCAGGGCGGCTGTGTTCTCAGTGCGCCCATCGAGGAGCACCTGATGATTACCCGGCTGGAGGAACTGCGCCAGTATATCTACCGGCTGTCCGATATGGAAGCAGACCTTTCCCTGCAGATGATTCGGGATATGCATTCCATCCTCATCGGTGACACCCCGAAAGACTTCCGAAAAGGAAACCCTGTACTGCTGGAGTATGGAGCCAGCCCCCTGCTGCCGGGAGAAATCCCGGGAGAAATGGCCGGGCTGGTGGATTTTGCGGGAAGAAAGGAAACGGGAGAAAATCCGTTTCAAAAGGCCGCCAGGCTCCACAACCGCTGCATAGAAATTTACCCTTACAGCGAAAAAACGCCGGAGCTGGCCCGGGCCATCCTGTACTACACGCTGGTCCGAAACGGACTGCCTATGGCAGCCCTGGAGCTTTCGGAGGAAGAATACAATCGGGAGATTGGGGCTTATCTGGCAGGCGGCGGCAGCCAGTCGCTGGAGGACCATCTGATGCGGGCGGTACGTAGCCGTCTCGAACTGATGATCCAGCTGACCGGAAGATGATCCAGCTGACCGGACCCTGACATCTGCGCGGAGGAAATGACAGAATGAAAGTAAAGATCACGAATAAATATATGAAGGAAGGAATCATGCTGTTTCTGGTGGGACTGGCTCTGATCTGCGTCTGGTTTGTCATACATAATTACGACAGCCTGCGGGCGGGGATCGCAGCCATCAACGACATCCTGAATCCGTTTTATGTGGGCATCATTTTGGCCTATCTGCTTTGTCCCATCTATAACTGGGTGGTGCGGCGAGTTTACCACAACCTGGAAAACCGGGTGAGAAAGAAGACCCGTGCATACAAAATCGCCCGTTTTACGGCCACGCTCTTTTCCGTTTCCGCACTGGTTGCGGCGGTGGCCGGCTTCCTGGTGCTGATCATCCCGGATCTGATCGACAGCATTCTGGGAATCATCTATCAGCTGCCGGATACGGTGAACCGGCTGAACAACTGGTTTGTGGAAAACATCCAGGAAAATCCGGAGCTGGTTTCCCTGCTGCAGGGCAATCTGGAAAACCTCACCGACAAATTCCTGGAATGGTTCCAGGGACAGGTAAAACCGGCGGTGGACATGGTGGTCAGTGGTGTTTCTGTGGGTGTCATCGGTACGGTGAACCTGGTGTTTGACGGGTTTGTCGCCCTGATCATCTGCGTGTACGTGCTCAACAGCAAGGAAATGTTCCAGGCCCAGGCGAAAAAGGCCATTCTGGCTCTCTGCACCCCGCAGCGGGCGGAGGACATCTTTGAGCTGGGGTACCTGACCAACCGGACCTTCGGCGGCTTCATCAACGGCAAAATCATCGATTCCATCATCATCGGCATCATCTGCTTCATCGCTATGTCCCTGCTGAAGCTCCCGCTGGCGACCCTGATCAGCGTCATTGTGGGGATTACCAACGTGATTCCGTTTTTCGGGCCGTTCATCGGCGCCATTCCGTCTGCCATCCTGCTTTTGATCGTAGACCCGGTGGCGGCACTGAAATTCCTGATTCTGGTGCTGGTGCTGCAGCAGGTGGACGGCAACATCATCGGACCGAAAATTCTGGGGGACAGTACGGGGCTGGCCAGCTTCTGGGTCATGTTCGCCATCATCGTAGGCGGCGGCCTCTTCGGATTCGCCGGCATGATTCTGGGCGTTCCGTGCTTCGCAGTATTCTATATTTACATGACCCGGTTCATTAATAACCGGCTGGCGGCCAAGGGACGGCCGACGGACACGGCGGTGTATGAGACCTTTGACAAGTATAAAATCAATAAGGAGGATATCTTTGGAAAAGAACGATGCAATCCGGACGGCCCAGGTGCTGGCGGAACGGTGGAAAACACAGAACATTGCGGTGCAGACTGATGCACCAATGAGCAGATATACATCATTTAAAGCAGGCGGCAGCGCGGCGGTGCTGGTGAGCGTATCCACGGAGGATGCACTGCGCCAGGTGCTGACCGATGTGGCGGATGCCGGCGTGAAGGCCATGCTTCTTGGAAACGGATCCAATACGCTGTTCCGCGACAGCGGCTATGACGGTGTGGTGATCCGGCTTTCTCCGGAGGGAGGGTTCGGACGCATGGCGCGTGAAGAGGGCGGCAAAGTTCGCTGCGGTGCGGCCGTGCTCCTTTCCACCCTCGCAAAATATATTCTCTCGGAGTCTCTCACCGGTTTCGAGTTTGCCAGCGGGATTCCGGGGAGTCTTGGCGGCGCGGTGTTTATGAATGCCGGGGCTTACGGCGGGGAGATGAAGGATGTGCTGGTCGCCGTCCGGGCGGTTTCGCCGGACGGCGGGCAGGTGCGGGAGTTTTCTGCCGGGGAGCTCGCCCTGGGCTATCGCCGCAGCGCGCTGGCAGAAAACGGTTATATTGTCACCGAAGCGGTGCTTCAGCTTTCTCCCGGCGATCCGGAAGAGATCGCTTCCCGCATGCGGGAGCTGGCGGAGAAGCGCAACAGCAAGCAGCCGGTTCAGTATCCAAGCGCAGGCAGCACCTTTAAGCGGCCGGAAGGCTATTTCGCCGGTAAGCTCATCGAGGATGCCGGACTGAAGGGTGTTTCCGTAGGCGGGGCACAGGTTTCCGTCCTCCACAGCGGCTTCATCATCAACACCGGAGGGGCTACAGCCACCGATATTCTGGACCTGATCGCCCTGGTGCAGAACACGGTGTATGACAAGTTCGGCGTGAAGCTGGAACCGGAGGTGAGGATCATTGGATAAGACACATGAGACGCATGAGACAGCGGACATGATCCGGTATCTGCAGATGGCGGACGAATACCGGATGCTGTATGATTATCATACCCACACCATCTATTCCCACGGGAAGGGAACCGTGGAGGATAACGTGCGGGAGGCTCATGGGAAGGGTCTTTCTGCCATCGCCATCACGGACCACGGCCCTGGCCACCTGACATACGGTTTTGATATGAAAAAAGTGAATGAAATCCGGGCGGAGATTCGGCGTCTGCAGGAGATATACCCGGATGTGAAAGTTTTGCTGGGAATCGAAGCCAACACCAGGCGCCGGGCACCTTACATCGACCTGACGGAAGAAGAAAAAGCCGAGTTTGACATCGTGCTGGCGGGCTACCATTTCGGCCTGACCGGGGCGGGCTGCGTGCCCAACTGGATCAGCAGCCATACGGGGCTCTTCGGCGGCGACTCCACCCTGAAGGTGAAGAATACGGCTATGATTCTGGATGCTTTGTACAATAACAAGATCGACGTGCTGACTCATCCGGGGGACAAAGGACCGTTTGACATGGAGGATATCGCCAAAGCCTGTGCCGACACGGGAACGCTGATGGAGATCAATATGAAGCATCAGCATCTGACGGAGGAGGAGATCCGGATCGCAGCCAGGTATGACGTGAAGTTCATCATCGGCAGCGATGCCCATGTGCCGCAGGCGGTGGGAACCTTCCAGGGTTCTCTGGCCCGGGCACTGGCAGCAGGTCTGGACCCTGACAGAATCGTCAATATTGAGAAAAAACAGAAGTAAGCAGCGAGAAGAGAGCGACAGCAAGGAGAAAGCGACAGCGAGGAGAAAGCGAGGAAGTATGGAGGTTGTCATCATCACAGGTCTTTCCGGGGCAGGAAAAACCAAGGCGGCAGACTGGTTTGAGGACCGGGACTACTACTGCATCGATAACATGCCGCCGGCCCTGATAAAAAATTTTATCGATCTTGCCCTCACCGGCAAGAAGGAGATCACGAAAGCGGCTTTCGTCATTGATATCCGGGGCGGCCAGTTTCTGGGCGGCATCGAGGACATCGTGGGTGAGCTGGCTATGGACAAAGCACTGGATTTCAAGATCCTGTACATCGAGGCATCGGACCAGGCGCTGATCCGCAGGTATAAGGAAAACCGACGGGTGCATCCTCTCAGCATGGCCCCGATTTCCCACGAGATCATCGCCAAGGAACGGGAAATGCTGGCGGGGCTCCGGAACCAGGCCACCTATATTATCGATACATCCTTCCTGAAGGTGGCGGAATTCAATGCCCAGCTGGATGATCTGTTCAACGACGGAAAGGAGAAGGATTCCTTCCTGATCGATATCCAGTCCTTCGGATTTAAGAAAGGCGTGCCGCAGGAGGCGGACATCGTCATGGATGTACGGTTCATTCCCAACCCGTACTATGTACCAAGCCTGAAAAATCTGACGGGAAACAACAAAAAAGTTTCTCAGTATGTGCTGAAGCATCGTGTAACGCAGGAGTTCATCGAATCCATGCATCAGATGCTGGCCCGGCTGATTCCGTGCTATGTGAAGGAAGGAAAGTACAGCCTTTGCATTGCCTTCGGCTGCACCGGGGGCCATCACCGCTCTGTGGCAGTGGCCAACGAAATGGCCAGAATATTTCGTGAGGAAGGCCGCAGGGTAACCCTTGAACATCGCGATCTTTAGTGGTATAATAATTATAACTGCGGGTTTCGATGGGTGCGGCAGCAGCGTAATCTGCCGCCTGTGGAGAAACCCGGGACAACAGCGTTTTTTATTATAATGTTAAGAGGAGTGTAGAGAAATGGACAAATTAATCATCAGCGCCTGCATCTGCGGCGCAGAAGTAACGAAGGAACAGAACCCGAACGTTCCTTACACTGTAGAAGAAATCGTAAGAGAAGCCAAGTCAGCATACGATGCCGGCGCTGCTCTGATTCATCTGCATGTTAGATGGGATGACGGTACCCCGACACAGGACAAAGGCAGATTCCAGGAATGCATCGATGCCATCCGGAAAGAATGCCCGGATGTTATCATCCAGCCTTCCACCGGCGGCGCAGTTGGCATGACCGACCTGGAAAGATTACAGTCTACCGAAGTAGTTCCTACCCCGGAAATGGCTACCCTGGACTGCGGTACCTGCAACTTCGGCGGGGATGAAGTATTCACCAACACCGACAACACCATTGTAAACTTTGCCAAGATCCTGAAGGAAAGAGGCATCAAGCCGGAACTGGAAGTATTCGACAAGGGCATGATCGATACCGCTCTGAAGGTTGCTGACAGAAAGGGCCTGCTGGTTCACCCGCTGCACTGGGACTTCGTACTGGGCGTACAGATGAGTGCTACCATTCGTGACCTGGTATTCATGGTTGGTTCCATCCCTGCCGGTTCCACCTGGACTGCTACCGGCCTGGGCAAGAACGCATGGCACATTGCAGCTGCTACCATCTCCATGGGCGGCCACGTAAGAGTTGGTTTCGAAGACAACCTGTACATGGAAAAAGGCGTACTGGCTGAATCCAACGGCCAGATGGTTGCCAAGGTTGTAGAACTGGCAAAGATGCTGGGCAGAGAAGTTGCAACTCCTGCAGAAGCAAGAGAAATCCTGGGCCTGGCTCCGCTGAAATAAGGAATAAGAAATACGATACATACTGCGACAGCAGACAGACACTCGCCCGCCGGCACTGCGCCGGCGGGCTTTTTGTATGCCCGCCCGGCCGCCCGGGCGGATGATGGTCGGGGCGGGCGTGAGAATGCTGGGCGAGCGGATGATGGCCCGGGGGGCGGATTTTGTCGAATAATCTCGAAAATCGTCGAGAACTGTCGAATTTTGTGGGACGGGCTGGCGCAGACATGCGGGGCGAGCATTTTCCGCTGTGGAAGAGGGCTTCTTATTTGCGGCTGGCAGGATATTTTAGCGGTTAGTATAGGCAAACCCCCTAAATCAGGCAACAAAAATCGCAAAAGAAGGGGGCTACCCCTTTGCGAGCTAATGGACAGTATGTATAAATAATATAAAATATGGTAATTATGGAATAAAATACGAAGAATTTCAAAAGAAACAGGCGATTTCAGACAGCACAGACCCCTTCTTTTGAATATTTTTGGACCAAAAAAAGGGGGTTTGCGCCCAAGCAAAACATGATGTGAAAGTAAAAATAATATTTCTTATAATAATATTTACAAATTCATAAAAATATGGTAAAAAAGTAAGAAAAGGGGGCGATAGAGATGGACCAATATGAAATTCTGGAACGACAGATCGACTATGAACGATTTTTGCTCCATACATTCCGGGAGCGGCTGGCGGCCTGTCCGCCCGGATACCTGCGATACAAGACGGACCGGAAGGGCAGAGGTGAGTATTATCACAAACTCCCCGATGACCCGAGCCCGCTGATTCGCGAGTTGAAATATAAACGACTGCTGCAGGAGGCCATTCGGCGGCTGGAGCTGAATCTTCGCGGACGGGAAAAGTACCGGAAGGCGTGCCTGCCCACAGACTTTGACAGCATCAATGCAAGCCTGCCGCCGGCCTATCGGAGCGCAGATGTCCCCACAGAAGACAAGGACCTGTGGCAGAAAAACGGTCAGTTTTTTACCCAGTCGGAGAACCCGTATCATAGGGAGCGGCTAATCTACCCCACCACCTTCGGCCTCATGACCCGGTCCAGAGGTGAAGCGTACATCGCCGAGATACTGCACGCCAATCAGTTTTCCTTCCATTATGAGAAGAAGCTGTTTCTTTTGGATGACGACGGCACACAAAAAATCAGATATCCGGATTTCACCCTCCCGATGATCCCGGAGTACAACTTTTTCATCGAAAACAAGGGCATGTACCAAAATGACGAATACCGGCAGCGAGACGAGGAAACCATGCGGCTTTACCATCTCAACGGCATTTATCCGCCGAAAAATCTTCTGATTTTTATGGATGGACCAAACGGCGAGTTCCATGCCGACAGCATTTTGCAGACGATTCAGGGCATTCTGATTCCCCTCCGAACCTTGCTCACTTCGCAAAATCCACCCGCCCGGCGCTGATGCCCCAGCCGGACGAATTACGGTTGACAGTGCGTGGAGCCCATGCTATTCTGAACGTAGGACAACGATTTGCATGGGTAATGTTTGTATTGGAATCCTGGGGGGATGAGATTATGCTGGAGAAACTGATATATAAAAACGCAGTGGTAAAGGACTGGTACTTCGATGTGACCATGTGCCGGGAGGCGGAGGCGTTCATCCGGCAGATGGCAGCGCAGGGCTACCGTCTGAAAAAACTGACGCGGGACTATAGAGCTCTGTTCGTGAAAGATGCGGAGATTGGGGGAAAGATGTTTGCCGCGGCGGTGATTTCGGACAGCGTGAAAGACAGGGAAGACGAACTGCGGGCAGCCTTCCGGGAGCAGGGCTGGGAGAAGATTGCCGAAAAGGATGGACTGGAGGTCTACCAGGCTGACGCGCGGCAGCAGGCGGCACCCACACAAGGGCAGCCGGAGCCCGCACCGATGCAGCCGGATATTCCACAGCGGGAAACAACACTTCGCTACGAGGATGTCCGTGACGAGACCCGGTTTGGTACGGAAGCGGTCTGTACCGGTGTGATGGCAGTTTGTTTTTTCTGGCAGGGAATTTCCCGGATGAAGTATGCAGCCATGCTGGAAACGGCTGAATCCCTGGCTTCGGCAGACGACCGGATGAAACCGGCGATTTTCTTTGCATTTGCAGCACTGATGGCTTTTGCACTGATTCTGAACGTGGCTGCGGCACGGAATCTGCGGCTGCGGATTGACGTGGACCGGGAGAAAAAAACATTCCTGCCCCGGACCATGATGCGCATGCAGAACTGGATGGCAGCGGCTTTTGTACTGGGGATGATTGTGCTTGTGACTGCATCGGGGATGTTTTCACCGGTGCAGGGACTGGGAATCCTGCTGGCTTTCCTGATGCTGGTCTGGGTCATCAACGACTCCAATCTGCTTCTGCCTCAGGGGATGGAATGGATCCCGGCGCTGCTGATAATCATAGTGTTTCTTGTGGTCTTGGTTTGCATGACATAGCTGAAATGAAAAAGCGGGCCCGGATTTCTCTGAGAAATCCCAGCCCGCTGATTTTTTCAAATTTTCGGTGACATACCGCACCAGTCCAGAACTACCTCCCCGGTGCTAGAGGCCAAGCAGCGGCTACAGCCCCAGCAGGTGCTTATCCAGCAGTGCAACGGCGTCTTCGATGCAGCCGTCGCAGGTGCGGAGTACGTTGCCGGTGTCCACGCCCTTGATTTCGCGGCAGACGATGGAACCGTTCTTTTCCTTGAACTCGCTGATCAGCTGCTGCATCATCTTGTAGCAGTCCCGCTTGGTTTTCGGATCGTCCAGGTTGCCGTCGCTCATCTTCATGCCCACGACCATGGCCATGCCGCTGATGACGCCGCAGGTCTCCATGGCGCCGAGGCCGAAGCCGAAGGGCTCTGCCAGCCGGAAGGTGGTTTCCGGGTCGGTACCCATGACATTGCAGAAGCTGCATGCCACAGACTGTGCGCAGTTAAATCCGTGTTTATGTAAGCTTAATGCCTTTTCTTTTCTGTCCATTGCTTGATTTTCCTCCTGATCGTTATTTTACAATAAATTTCGGGTTGGCAACTCGCACATCCGGATCCCGGACGATGGATTCCGGTTTGGTTTCCAGGATGTGCGGATCCTTGTAGAAACGGTTCAGCTCCTTGAAACAGCGGCCGAAATAGTGGCCGTTGGCAATTCGCTCATCGGTGACGATGCCCAGCTCCATGACCTTGTGCTCCTCCACCAGTTCCCCGTTTTTCACCAGCTTTTTCACCGGCTGGCCCATGGCGATGAAGATGCCTGTGGTGCCGAATTCATACAGATGATGATAGATGGCGTTGGTCCGGATGGAAGCCAGGTTGGTGATAAACAGGCTGGTGTGGAACGGGCTGGCATCGATGATGGAAAAAGGCAGAGTGAAGTATTTATCGATAAACTTCAGCACGCCCACTGCAGCACCTGCCAGGAACGGAATGCGAAGCAGAGAAGCCATCAGTTTATCCAGTGCGTTTTCTGCGGCTGGCTGCTGTGCACGTTCAATGGCTTCCTGCACCTTTTTATTTACGGTGAAAATGTCATCGTCCAGATTAAAATAAATCTTGGTAACCGTATCTGTCGTTTTCCCCGGCTGCAGCGTCACGAAGGACACACAGAAATGGTTCCGCGAATAGATTTTGCGGTTCATGCAAAACCGGTTGAGAAACGGATTCTGGGAAACCAGCCGCAGTGCGCCGGCGATAATGATGCTCATATGGCTCATACTGATGCCTTTTTTCCGGCATTCTCTCACATAATCCTGTATGAGGGACAGGTCGATGTCCACCTTCACGCAGTTGGAAGCGTCATAGCGATA
>JAEDMR010000227.1 GCA_016302925.1 Bacillota bacterium | reverse complement strand
CATATTCCGATGTCATAGTAATTCCTTGCCTTTACTTTATTCTGCGTTTTGTCCAAATTTTGAAAAAAAGGGGGAATATGCTTCCCCCTTTATGCAGGTCTTTAAAACCTTCTTTGTTCTCGTTTTATTTTACGAAAGTGATGTTTTCAAGGCCAGCAGTGGATGGGTCTGCCATGGTGGAATCGTTATCGATGGCAATTTCACCGCTCTTTACCTTCGCATATAATGCTTCGTAATCTTCCACTGTCCAGTTTTCCAGTGACCAGGTATCGGTCGGGATACCTACTGCATCGTCAGCAGCACCCAGAACCATAGAGCCGTTCAGCAGTGCGCCGCCGTCATAGTACTGACCTAAGGTCAGAATTACGGAACCAGCCAGATCCTTCATTGCGGAAGTGATGACTGCCTCGGATAAGATGCTCTGGTCTACGTCAACACCGATGATTGCAGCTTCTGCAGTTTCTGCTGCATCCTTGCAGGAGTTGAACATGGATCCACCGGCTACGAAGATTGCTTCTGTACCGGCATCATACCAGCCCTTCAGCATAGCTGTCAGTTCCGGAGAATCAGAGAAGCTGGAACCGTGTTCCCAGCTGTAACGCATTTCAACGGTTACGCCTTTTTCACCGGCTGCATCGTTTGCACCCTGTGCGAAACCGTAACCATACTTGATGCAGGCAGGGTTGGAACCGCCGCCGCCGCCGGAGTAACCTAACTTGGTGTAGCCTTCCATAACGGTAGCATAACCAGCCAGATAGCCAGCCTGTTCTTCCTGATAGGATACGCCTACTACGTTGTCAATGCCCAGATCCCAGCCATCGATGAATACGAACTGTACATCAGGATACTGCGGAGCAACTGTTTCCAGTGCAGTCTGCTGCAGGAAACCAGGAGTTACCAGAACTTCAGCACCAGCTTCGCAGGCATCGGTCATAGCCTTGATTCTGTCGTCGTCTGTTGCCTTTGCACCGTTTGCAGGCTGATAGTACTTATAGGTCTTGCCATTCTGGCTTGCGTAAGCCTTGCAGCCGTTCCAGGTGAACTGGTTGAAGGAACCATCCTTCAGCTGGCCTACGTCAGTAACCATAGCAATCTGATAAGTACCGTCTGCAGATTCACAGTTATCTTCGATATCGTCGTAATTAACTACTGCAGTATCGCCGCCTTCTGCAGCGCCCTGATCGTCTCCAGCAGGTTCGTCGTTTCCGCCGCATGCAGCAAAGCAGAATACCATTGCTAAGATCAGCAGAATTGAAAGTAACTTCTTCTTCATTTTTTCCCTCCTAAAAGAATTACTCGATATTTATCATATCTTCCATATTATAATACAAATTGAGGGAAAGGGAAAGTCTATTTTTTCACGATTTACCAATATTTTGGATATTAGCCTGCAAAAATCTGCACCCAGTACGGCGTGCCGCTGCCATCCACCGCATAGCCCACACCGATTCTGGTGTAACCGCTGTTTAAGATATTCGACCGGTGACCGGAGGAATTCATCCATCCGTTCATCACGGTTTCCGCCGTCTTCTGCCCTTTGGCGATGTTCTCTCCGGCAGTCCGGTAAGAGATGCCTGCTGCCTTCAGCATGTCAAAGGCCGACCCATAGGTCGGCGATGTATGGGAAAAGTATCCGTTTTTCGCCATATCCTCCGCTTTCTTCTGGGCAACCGCAGCCAGCTGGCTGTCGGAAGCAAGGCTTCCCAGTCCCGCAGCCGCTCTCTCCTGGTTGACCAGGCGCACTACCTGTACCTGTCTGGTTCCGCTCTGCAGCACACCGGATCCCTGAGACTCCTGTCCGGCCCCAACACCGCTTTCCGGCTTACTTTCCGTTTCCGGCTTCTGCACACCCGGAATGGTAATGCTGCCGGAAGTTCCCGGCTTCCATGCACCTGCCTGGCAGATGTATTTTGAGAAATAACTCTGTCCGCCGAAAAGATTCCAGCATTCTCCGGTTCTTTCAGCGTTTCCTGCACCGGTCTCAGCTGCCAGTGCGTTTCCTGCACCTCCCAGCACCATCATGGTGCTCAATGCTACAGTCATCAGTTTCTTTTTCATAACAGTCTCCTTTCATGGCATTTCTTTTCGTCTTGTCTTCAGAAGACTCTTTTACTATAACTCCCTTTGCTGCCCGTGCCTACCCCTCAAAATCTGGCGTCTCTGCCATGTTTTAGGCGTCTGCACCGTGTTTTCATCCGTTCGTTGACAAACGGTTCGGGATTCTGTAGAATAGTAGGAAATACCATGCGTGGACAAAAGGAAAGGATTTGAATATGAAAAAAAGTATCTTGAAGAAGCTGTCCCTTCTGACGGTCTTTCTTCTTCTTTTTACACTGCTGTTTGCATGTACGCCGGTACCGGTACCGGAAGATTCGTGCAATACAGATACTGTCACGGCACCGGATCCCGACGGCAGCTATACTTCCGCAGAAGATGTGTCAGCGTATCTCATTGCCTACGGCAGTCTGCCGCAGAATTTCATAACGAAAAAAGAAGCCCGTGATCTGGGCTGGGAAGGCGGCTCTCTGGAGCCTTACGCACCCGGCATGTGCATCGGCGGAGACAAGTTTGGAAATTATGAAGGAAATCTGCCGGAAAAAGACGGCAGAACCTATTATGAATGTGATATCAACACACTGGGTGCGGACCGACGCGGTGCGGAGCGCATCGTCTTTTCCGATGACGGCCTGATTTATTACACGGCAGACCATTACGAAACATTTACACTGCTGTACGGAGAGGAGTGAAAACAATTATGGCAGAAGACATTCGGATCATCACCATCGACGGCAGTCTCATCGGAGACCGGGAAGAGTTTTTCGAAGCGATCAGAAAGCAGCTTCCAGGCGGCATTCTCAT
>JAEDMR010000038.1 GCA_016302925.1 Bacillota bacterium | reverse complement strand
CCACCGACCTTCCGGGTATGAACCGGACGCTCTAGCCAACTAAGCTACACCGCCATATTCGCTGTGACCAGTTTTCTGAATCACTCGCAAGAAATATTCTACCAAAATTCCGTTTAAATGTCAACAACTTTTTTCGATTTATTTTAGAAATCTGAAGCATTTTTTTAACACGGAATTCAGAAGAAATTCCCGGTCGTCTTCCGGGAAAAGTCCATTGAACATGTCTTTTCAAGAAGCACAACCGAGAATTAATTATACAGTAACATCTTCCGTTATGCAAGCATTTTATTTCATACAAGACGTTTTTCTCATTGCGTTTCCTTTGCGGAGCCATACGTGCTTTCTGTCAGAATGAATCAGAAATACCGAACCCAGACCAGCAGTGTGGACAAGAGAAGCACTGCAATGCTGGCCGGTGCCATATGCCTGCAGTATCTGCCCCATGTCACCTTATATCCATGCTTCACCGCGACAGAAGTACCTACCACATTGGCTGACGCACCGATCGGGGTTGCGCTTCCGCCGATATCCGTGCCCATCGCCAGAGACCATGCCAGAACCGAAAGATCCACACCGGTCGTTTCCGCCAGCGTACGGATGACCGGAATCATGGTGGCCGCAAACGGAATGTTGTCTACGAAAGCACTTGCAATACCGGAGATCCAGATAATGATCGCAACCATCATTTTCGGATTGCCGCCGCTGATCCTGCCGATAAACCCGGCAATGGCTTCCAGAATCCCGGTCTGCTCCAGACCGCCCACCACAATGAACAGGCCCACGAAGAACAGCAGAGTATGCACATCGACTTTTTTCATGATTTCTATTGCATGTCTGCCGCCTGCAATCAGAGAAAGTATTCCTACGATTACACCGATGGCAGCCACCGTCAGTCCTGTCTGAGCGTGCGTGATCAGAAGTACGACTGCCAGCAGAAAGATTGCTGCACTTATGTAAAATCCCCTTTTATCCGAAATCACGAAATTCGGACGGTTTCCACGTCCCTGATCCATGGCACGTGCCGCCTCTGTTCCTGACACAAAGTTGTTTTTTCCGCGTGAGGCGCTGATCAGGCTGCCCTTTCCCTCTCCGCCATTCAGTTCCCTATGGAAACTGAGATAGAAGTAACCCAGAGCAAACACCATGGATACCAGGGCGATCAGCCCGGTATTCGTCAGGAAATCACCGAAGGTATACCCAAGCGACGTGCCGATGATAATATTCGGCGGATCGCCGCACATAGTGGCCGAGCCGCCCAGATTCGCACAGAAAACTTCAGCCATGATAATCGGTACCGGATCGAATTTCAGCACCTGGGCCAGTTCCACCGTCACTGCCGCCAGGAACAGTATCACAGTAATACTGTCGATAAACATGGACAGGATTCCTGAAATCAGCATGAATGCAATCAGTACCGGTACCGGCTGAAACCGGACGAGCTTGGCGATGGCCATGCAGAGCCATCGGAAAAAGCCGACACGCGCCATACCTTCCACCATGATCATCATACCTGAAATAAAGATGATGGTTTCCCAGTTGATGCCTGTGGATGTATCTGCGTTCAAGCCGGTGTGATACCAGAATTCCAACGTAAAAATCGACTTCAGATTCAGCGTGGTCCAGATTGCCTCCGGACTCCTCATGCAGAGTCCAAAAACCAGAAGCAGCGTAGCTGCCCCTGCCCCTAACGTAATGATACAGCGTTCTACCTTATCCAGCATAATCATCACAAACATGAGAACAAAAA
Organism: Bacillota bacterium; assembly: GCA_016302925.1. Taxonomy (GTDB): domain Bacteria; phylum Bacillota; class Clostridia; order Peptostreptococcales; family Anaerovoracaceae; genus RGIG7179. The sequence goes on along the minus strand of JAEDMR010000038.1, from coordinate 11,416 downwards.
TTCCTACTGCAATTATTTGTGCTGCCATAACAATACCCTCCATTGATTCTAAAGATCGACAGATTCGATTATAGCAGATTCTCCGCCGGACGGATACCCTTCAACACGTTATCTTTGCAAATTCTTAACATATCTTTACAAATCTTGACATATCTTTACAAATCTTATCCTGTAATTCCCGCCAGTTTTCCCACCAGGTAATCACTCCGGATCATGGAAAGATTATTCAGGAAGATCACATCATCCGCATCTTTTTCCCGTGCCAGTTTCTCCAGGCTGCCCTGCCAGTACCGGTAGTCAATCACGTAAATCGTTTCATAGTGATCTACCAGAAACGGCACCAGTGCATTGCCGAAGGATTCTTTCACCACCACGCAGCAGGAGCCGTCGGTCAGGCTGTCATTTTGGATTACTGTGTACGGATTGTCCCCGGCGATGAAGGTGCTGTATTTCATTGACGCACCATAATCCGACACATCGTAGATGACCTTCCAGTCATTGGTCTTTCCTTCCGATGTGGTATAGGTCAGGGTCGTTTCACTGCTGACAGGGTAATAGGCCCGAATGGTATCCGGGTTATTTTTCAGTTTTTTGCTTTGGTTGGTGTCCTTATAGAAGGATCCCAGGAAGCCGTCAAAATCCACGCTCTCCCGATTTTCGCGCGGGATTGGGAGAATCCCTGCTGCCCGACAGAACGCTTCGTATGCATAATATGCCCCATCGGCAGTCCAGTGGTGGTCGGTGCGGAAATAGATGTACTCATCTCTGTGCTTCATCAGGTTATCATACGGATTGACCACTGTCACATCGCTGCTCAGTTTCTCACTGATGGACTGCAGTGCCTTTTTCTGACTTCCGGACGGGATTTCTCCATAGAGCCTGTCCGGAAGCGTAATGCCGGAACTGAGAGGAATCAGCACGTCATAGACCTTGGCCTCGCCCTTCAGTGATGCGGCTGTCCCGTTGATGGCAGCTGTGTATTTGTCTGCTGCCTTCTCTGAATAGGAATACAGCTCATAGGCGGTGTCTCCTACGGCAATCACATAGCCGTAGGTTTCCACTTCGCCATCCTTCTCCACCACAGGATAGTCATCCGCTTCTGTATTCGCAGTTTCCCCGTCTGCGGTTTCTCCGTCTCCGGAAGGTTCTCCCTGGGAATCAGCCCCATCTGCATCTCCGTCCGGATTCCCCGAAGGCTCTTCCCCATCCGCACCTGACGAGCCATTCGCCGCGGACTGGTCGAAGTAGTCCTGGATGAAGGATTTTGCGCCGTCATCGGAAGTAATGCAGAGAACCACATAACGTCCTTTCTGTTCCACCACCGCGCCGTCAATCTTGGCCGCTTCCTCCGGCAGATAGTCCTCGAAAGAATGCTTCAGATCCTCCACATAGGTCTGTACCATTTCCAGAGTTTTGGCCGCCGTCTCCTCATCCGGAGACGTAAATATCCCCGCATGATCCGCATAGGAACCGCTTCCCATAAAAACGATCGCCGTGGTTCCATCCTCCAGCGTAAAGAAGTTTTCCACACTCTCCGGCTTTACCTGATACATATCGCAGTCAAAGGACACCTGGTTCAGCATTTCGGACATGAAGTCCGTTTCGTCGATCTGGTAGTCTTTCGTACCGTTTCCGCCGCAGCCTGTCAGAGCAGCACACAGCATCAGAAGTAAAAATATATAAAATACCCTTTTGCAAACAACTTTCACTTTTCTTTCTCCTCGTCTTATCTCTTATTTTATATTCTCAGTCACTGTATCCGGGATTACGAATTCATCGCAGCCCATGTACATCGGCGCCACATCGCCTTCCGAGAAGGTGATGACCAGATGTCCGTCCCGGTTCACATAGAAGGACTGCTCCGGCGGAATCGCTTCAAACGTCCATCCGATTCCGTCGTCCGCATCCACCCAGTAAATCTTATTTTTGTCTTCTTCCATGCGGCTGCGCATCTGTTCTTTTATATTCTCACTGATTGGTGTAATGTAGTCTGCATCCGCCGGAAACAGATCCGCCAGGGTCAGCTGCTTTCCCGAATTCAGATCCAGCGTGTAGTAATAGTCTTTTTCGTAGCCGGATCCCGCACCGCAATAGGTGATCAGCTTCAGCGAAAAATAGTCATCGGCCGTGTCCAGAATCTCGTATTTGATTACCAGCTGCTCATAGCTGGCCTCTGCCGCCATGTTGGTCTCGAATTCATCGATCATTTCCTGGGCAATTTCCCGGATTTCCGCATTAATCTGCTGGAGCTGCGCTGCATCCACCGGCAGGCCGTCCGCTGCTCGCAGCTGCGGAATTTCCACATCGGCCTCAAACCTTCCATCCTCTGATTCTGCTGCATATTCCCGGAAGGTTACCGCCTCAATAATCTGCCCCAGGACAGGCACACTGCTCATGGCATAGGCTGCACTGCTGCTGATATTTGGAAGTAGCACGATAATGGCAGCCGCTGCCGCAAGTCCGCTTCCCCAGGCTTTCCATCGGCGTTTCTGCCGTTTCTGTCTGTTTTCTGCCTTCGCACGTGCAATCGTCTCTTTCATGCGTTCCTTTCCTTCCGGCGGCGGGGATGCAGACAGATATTCTTTTTTCATTTCCTCAAGATTTTCCATTTTACCCTCTTTTCTATTCTTCTAGCGTAATCCGCAGCTTCTGTAGGGTACGGTAGAGTCGGCTCTTCACAGTGCTCAGATTTTCATCCAGAACTTCGGCGATTTCCTCCAGCTTCAGATCCTCGAAATATCGCAGTTCCACCAGTGCCTTTTCCTTTGGCGGGAGCCTGTCCAGTGCTTCCCGCAGAGAAAGGCTGTCTACCGGTGTTTCCGCCGGTATCTCCTCCAGGCAATCCGGATCTACCATGCTCTCTTCATTTCGGGTCCGCCTGCGAAGCATGCTGAAAATCTCGTTGAGCATAATCCGGTAGATCCATGTCTCCGCAAAATCTTCCCGCTCCAGGCTCTCCCATTTGAGCATGGCTTTATAGGCACCTTCCTGCACGATGTCCATTGCATCTGCTTCATTATGGACATAGCTGAATGCCAGCCTGTAATATTTCTCATAATTCTCTATGAGCAGTTTTTCTATCAGCAATTCTCTGCTGTTTTTCATCCAACGCTCCCCCTGCTGCTGTTACATATTTTTAGACGCTGCAGCTCGCTGAAAAGTTTCACAGGTTAAAAAATTTTTTCACCTGTCTTTACCTGCTTCTGCGGGCGGCAGTTCTTCGCCGTTCAGTCGAATCGGAAGCGATGTGCTGACCTGCAGGCTATCCTCCGTCACATGGCACTGATATGCCAGAATGTGTACGCCGGCCCGCTGTGCCCGGCGCAGAGCATCCCCGAAGGCCCGATGAGTGTCGTCGTTCGGCATAAAAACCCGCATCCCTTCCATCTGCACGATGAAAAGCACGAAGGCACAGTACCCTTCCTCCCTGGCCCGGATCAGCTCCTCCACATGCTTGACACCACGTTCTGTGGGTGCATCGGGAAAGCGGACCAGTCCATCCTCTTCCAGTGTAACACCCTTTACCTCCAGGTATCCTTTCTTTCCGTCTGCATCCTCCACATAGAAATCGAAACGCGAATTGCCGAAGGTCTGTTCCCCTTTTACCAGCGTCAGCAGGGACATATCCGGAAGGCAGATGATTCCGCTGTTCAGTGCCTCCGCCGCCACCTGATTGGGCGCCTGGGAATCCATGTTTACCATAAGCAAAGATCCGTTTTTCCGCTGTTTTTCCACACCAATGAGGGAATATGCCAGCTTCCTGCTCCCCATTCTCGCCGTATGGTCCTCCAGCCAGACTGTCGCCCCGGGCTGCAGCAGTTCCCTGCATCTTCCGGTATTCTTCACATGGGCTCTGGTTTCCGTTCCGTCAGACAGCCTTACCTCGGCAATAAACCGATTGGGTCTGGCAATAAATTGTGCTTTCATCATTTTCTCGTACTTCATATAAAAATTGTACCAAACTTTGATGACAATTAACACTTTTTTTTGTATAATATATGGGTGAATTTATTGGATATTTTAATGTAAGGAGATTTTTGATTATGATTGCACCCGACCGGGTCGCATTTTCCTTGTTCGGACTGGATGTCATGTGGTATGGCCTTCTGATCGGACTTGGTTTTTTCATTGCGACACTGATTTGCTACTTCCGCGCAAAGGAGCATGACATACAGCCGGATTTCATTCTGGATCTGGTCATTTTCATGGTTCCCACCGCTATCATCGGCGCACGGGCCTACTATGTGATTTTCAGCTGGGAAAATTACGCCGGAGACTGGATGAAGATTTTCGACACCAGAAGCGGCGGACTGGCAGTACACGGCGGACTGATCGCCTGCTTCATCGTGGCATATTTCGTCTGCCGCCATCATAAAGTGAACTTTCTCAATGCCGCCGACCTGGTGGCACCGACCATCGCCCTGGCCCAGTCCATCGGCCGGTGGGGAAACTTCTTCAACGAAGAAGCCCACGGCGGCCCGACGGATTTGCCATGGGCACAGATCATCGATGGTGTCGGCTATCACCCGACCTTCCTGTACGAATCCATCTGGTGCTTCCTGCTGTTCTGGTTCCTGCTGTGGCTCGACAGAAACCACAGGAAATTCAACGGACAGATTGTATGTCTCTACGGCATTCTGTATTCCGTAGAGCGCTTCTTTGTGGAAGGCCTGCGGACAGACAGCCTGATGATCGGTCCGCTGCGGCAGGCGCAGGTTCTCAGTCTATGCCTCATCGTGGGACTGGCTGTGATCTACTGGATTTTGATGAAACGAAGCAAGAGTCCGACGGATTTAAAAAATAATTCAGATTTAAAAAATAATACAGAAAACAAGGAGAATATAGAATGAAATTAGGTATCGTAGGATTGCCAAATGTAGGGAAAAGTACCCTGTTTAATGCCATCACCAAGGCCGGCGCAGAAGCGGCCAATTATCCTTTCTGCACCATCGAGCCCAATGTAGGAGTGGTTACTGTTCCGGATCAGCGGGTCACGAAGCTTCATGAGATCTACAACTCGAAGCGGACCATTTATGCTACCATCGAATTCTGCGACATCGCAGGTCTGGTAAAGGGCGCTTCCAAGGGCGAGGGTCTGGGAAACAAGTTCCTGGGTCACATCCGCGAAGTAGAAGCCATCGTCCACGTGGTCCGCTGCTTCCAGAATGATAATATCGTCCACGTGGACGGCAGGATCGATCCGGCTTCCGATATCGACACCATCAACACCGAGCTGCTGCTGTCCGATATGGAAATTCTGGACCGCCGCATTCAGAAAACCGCGAAGATGGCCAAGGCTGACAAGCAGATGCAGGGCGAACTGAGTCTGCTGAACCGGATCTATGAATGGCTTGGCGAAGGGAAAAACGCCCGGGCCATGGAACTGGATGAAGAAGAGGAAGCTTTCGTGAAAGGCCTGGGCCTTCTGTCCTACAAGCCGATCATCTATGTGGCCAATGTATCTGATGACGAGGTTGCTGATGCAGATTCTAACCCATATGTGCAGCAGGTTCGTAAGATTGCCGAAGCAGAAGGCGCACAGGTGGTTGTCATCTGCGCAGAAATCGAAGCAGAAATGGCAGAGCTGGAGGATGAAGAACGGGCCATGTTCCTGGAGGAAATGGGAATCGAAGAGTCCGGACTGGATAAGCTGATCAAAGCCTCCTATGCTCTTCTGAACCTGATCTCCTTCCTGACCGCCGGTGAAGATGAATGCCGTGCATGGACCATCAAGCGCGGTACCAAAGCACCGGGCGCTGCAGGAAAGATCCATACCGACTTCGAAAAAGGCTTCATCCGTGCGGAGACCATCGCCTATGACAAGCTGATGGAAGTGGGCGGCAGCCTTTCCGCCGCCAAAGAAAAGGGCTACATTCGCTCCGAAGGCAAGGAATATGTCATGCAGGACGGCGACGTGGTCAACTTCCTGTTTAATGTATAACAGAGCATAAAAAAATCAGGGCCGCTTCCTTCATACGGAATGCGGCCCTTTTGCTTTTATCTGTATTCCTTCTCAATTTCCTGCACACTCTCATACAGGAACCGGTTGACCGGCACATAGAGTCCGTGTTTTTCTGCCAGCCGAATCACGGTGCCGGCGAACAGCTCCACTTCGGATGGCTTCCGGTTGATCCGGTCCTGTCCCATGGACGGTGTTCCCTCCGGGCTCAGTGTGCCGATGATGTCGATGTACTGGTTCAGGTCCTGTTCGTTCAGCAAGATGCCTTCTGCCCCTGCCAGTGCAATAACTTCCCGCATGGCAGAAATCATGGTCCGGTTAGGTTCCCCGTCTGCCAGCACGCCGCCGTATGTGGTTCCGTAGACCATACAGGTCTGATTGACACCCACATTGAGCATGAACTTGCTCCACATGCGCCGCAGAATATCGTCTTCCTCCACATATCCCACACCGGTCCGGTCAAAAAAAGTCTTCACAGCGTCCAGATTTTCTGCGCGCTCTCCCGGTGCCAGACCGATATGTAGGTTCCCGGTCTGTGTATACTGCAGTTTACTGCCGAATTTCATGGCATCCATGCCCTGGGCCACAGTATGAATCATCTTTTCCTTTCCAAACCGTTCTCCGAGGATACCCTCACTGGAGATTCCATTCAGGACCGAAATGATCACCGTCTCCGGTCCCACACAGCCTGCCATGGTGTTCAATGCCGAAGGAAGGCCGGTTCCTTTCACAGCAGTCAGAACCAGGTCAGCCGGTTCCGCCTCCGTATCCTTTACCAGCTGAAATTGAAAAGGTTCTCCGTTGCAGGTGACTTCCATATTCTGATACCGAATAGACCGTTCTGCGTCCACCACATAGTGCACCTGTGCCCCGCCGGAGGCCATCATGCTGCCGTAAAGCAGTCCCAGGGCACCCATGCCCACAATGGTTACATTCTTGATTTCTTTCATAACATATCTCCCATACTATCTTACCAGAGCATCAGATACTCTGCCTTCTTTTTCAGTTCTTCTCTGAAATCCGGATGTGCCACGGCAATCAGGTTCTGAACCCGCTGCCGTACCGTTCTGCCCCGCATGGGTGCCACACCGTATTCGGTTACAATATTGTCCACCACATTTCTCGTAATGCTCACCATAGCCCCTTCGGTCAGCATCGGCGTAATTCTCGAAATAGTTCCGTTTTTCGCAGTCGACTGCACGGCAACGATTCCTCTGCCGCCCCGGGAATGGAGTGCGCCGTAGGCAAAGTCAAAGGCGCCGCCCGTGCCGCTGTACTGGCGCGGTCCGATGCTTTCGCTGCAGACCTGCCCGGTCAGATCCACCTGCAGTGTCGTGTTGATGGATACCATATTGTCATTCTGTGCGATGATGAACGGATCGTTCACATAGGAACTCCTCCGGAATACGATATCACGGTTCCCATCGATAAAGTCGTATAACTGCCGGCTTCCCCAGGCAAAGGAAGCCACTGCCAGACCTGGATTCAGATTCTTCCGGCTGCAGTTGATGACACCTTTTTTCATCAGCTCCATCATGGAATCGGTGAACATCTCTGAATGAATCCCCAGATCATGCTTGTCCACCAGCTTGCGGGCCACCACATTGGAGGTCCCGCCGATACCCAGCTGAATGCAGTCTCCATCCCGAATCAGCTCTGCCACATTTTCCCCGATGGCTTCCTCCACCGGAGTGAACGGAATTTCCGGCATTTCCGGAAGCGCCGCGTCTGTCTCCAGAATCCAGTCTGCCTCACTGATATGAATTGCCGTATCGCCAAAGGTCCGTGGTGCGTTAGGATTCACTTCCAGAATCACCGTGTCTGCCGCTTCCAGCGCATCCCGCTCAATCTGTACCCAGCTTCCCAGGGTAAAATATCCTTCTTCATCCATCGGCGCTGCTGTCACCATGAATACATTGCAGGGATCCTGCTCATTCTTCAGACGCATGCAGCTGTGCAGATCGTTGGGGAAATAGTCCACCGGCCGCGTCTTCGAAATTTCCCGGGCCGTCTTCCCGTAAAAGATGGATTTCATTTCGAAATGCCCTTCCATGGCCGGATCCGTAAACACCGGGAAATCTTCCATATCCGTAGCCTTCCAGATTTCCACGTCCGAAACCCGCGGCGCAATCTCATGGATTCTGCGCAAAATCGTCCGTGGCTCGCCCCCGTAAAATCCCACGAAAATCTTATCGCCGGACCGGATTTTTTCCAAAATTTTTTCGACGGACTGTTTCTTTCTTTCGTATTCTGCTCTGATGTCGTTCATTTCAGTCATTCCTTTCTCACAGAAAAGAACCGGCCTGCCCGACAGGGCCAGACCGGTCTGCTGTTACCTATTATAAAACACAAAGAGCACGACTGCAAGGAAAACCGCGAAATTTACGCCTACCAGCCAGCCGGCAGGTTTCTGAAGTACATCGTCGTCTTCCAGACAGTCCCTCGGTGCAGGCGGTTTCTTTCCGAACCATTCCTGCAGAATCAGAACGGGTGCATGAAGATACCGGTTTCCATGCCGTATCAGAACACCAAGTCCGTCTCCGATGCCCCTGCGCACTCCGTCCACGGTCTGTGACAGCCAGGCGATCAGTACCTTCAGCGGCTTGCGGTACAGCCAGTCGATATCCAGCGTCAGCTGCTCGTGCGGTTTCATATGAGACAGATACATGAGGAACCCGAAAGACGCCGCAGCAAACAGTTCCATATACTGGGTCACATGATCCACGGTAAACGGATGACCATCACTGCCGTAAGGCGTCAGGCTGTAGACCAGGTTCGGGAAAATACCGCAGACAACGCAGCCCACAGCACCAAGGGCCATGGCGATTTTGCGGGAAAGGGGTACGGAAGCATCGCTCACCCCAAGACCCTCCGCCGCGAGAGAAGCCTCCGGCGAATCGGTTTTGCCCCAGAACACGAAGTAATTGATCTTCAGCGTGATGGACATAAGCGTACCGACGCTTGCCACCATCAGCAGAAGTTCTGCCCAGTGTGTGCCGCTTTCAGCTGCTGCGTTCATAATCAGAGATTTGCTGACAAACCCGTTCAGCAGCGGGAAGCCGGCGATGGCCATGGACGCGATGAGAAAACAGCCCGCCGTCAGCGGCATCTTCTTTCCCAGACCGCCCAGCTGACTGATCTTCCGTTTTCCGGTGACCGAAATCACCGTTCCCGCACACATGAGCAGCGTTCCTTTATACAGAATGTTGTTGAAAGCGTGTGCCGCTGCGCCATCGATGCCCAGTTCCCCGCCCAGTGCCACGGCAGCTATCATGTATCCCACCTGACTGACGATATGATAGGCGAAAAGCCGGCGCAGATCGTTCTCCATCAGCGCCATGCATGCACCGAACAGTGCCATGAACACGCCGAAGTACAGCAGAAGCTCCGTCCCTGCGAACAGACGAATCAGGAAATAGACCCCAACCTTGGTGGTAAAGGAACCCATATAGACCGTGCCGCCCATGGTAGATTCCGGATAAGCATCTGCGATCCAGGCGTGAAGGGGAGGAATGGCTGCGTTGACCGCAACGCCGGCCAGGATCAGCCAGAAAGCGGCATCGTGAGGCTGTGAGGTCAGGCACTGGATCAGTGTGCTGCCTTCTGTCAGCTTGATCACGATACCGGCAAGCAGCAGATTTCCTCCCAGCATATGTACCATCAGGTAGCGGAACCCGGCTTTCGCTGCTTCTTTCGTTCTGGCAGAAATCAGTGTCAGCCAGGAAGAAACCGCCATCAGCTCCCAGTAGACGATCATGCTGATCCAGCCGGATGCAAAGACCGCACTGATGGACGCTCCGGCATAGACCGTCTCTACTGCCACCTCGAAACGGTCTTTTACCGACAGGTTGTACAGCGCGGCAATAAAGGAAATCGCCGAAAAGATGATGCCGAACATGACAGACAGTTTATCTGCACCGAACATCAGCACTGCCGCCAGACTCACCAGCGGACAAACCAGTACCAGCGCCCGCCGCACCATCTGCGGCACCACGAGGCAGAGAAGTCCGCAGAGGATCAGGATGAGTCCCGGCTGCAGAAAGCCGCCGGACAAAAGGAAGTCATGCATCTTTGCCGCCTCCCTTCTCATAATAGTCTTCATCTCTCTGGAGCAGGCGTGCCATAAGAATCTTCGCCAGGAAAATCAGAATCCATGCCCCGGCGAATCCGATGAGAATATCTGCACCCGGGATCACGTTCCACGGCATATGGTAATGCGGATGGGCAAACAGTACTTCAATCAGAACCATTACCAGCAGGAATATGCAGAGAAAAAGATATGCTTTTTTCTTATTGCCCATTTCACATACCTCCTTGCGTGATGGCACTGGCCGCCATCTGCGCCAGATCATATAAATGAACTCCTGCGTTCGGCAGGATACCAAGAATCACTGCAATCACTGTAGTAAGAACCAGCGGTACCAGCATGGCAGGGGCAGCATCGAATCCCGTTTTGCCGTGACTGTGACTGTCATCACCGTGACCATCATCACTGTGATTATCACCGTGGCCGTGGCCGCAATTCTGACCCGCATTTCCTTTGCCGAAGGCGATCTGCACCACCGGCATCAGATAACTCAGCGCCAGCAGGGCTGCCGCCACCAAGGTCACCACAAACAGCGGCTTTCCCGCCATCCAGGCGCCTTCCAGAATGTTCAGCTTGCTGACGAAGCCTGCCATCAGCGGCAGACCGGCCAGACCCAGAGAGGTCACCGTAAAGCAGGTGAACGTCACCGGCATCCGTTTCGCCAGACCCTTCATGGAAGAAATCTCCGACAAACCTGTGGTAACGAAAATGGCACCTGCGCTCATGAACAGCGTAATTTTCAGAAATGCATGGGCGACGATATGAAATATTGCCCCTGCGATGCTGTAAGGAGCCAGCACACTGATGCCCAGAACGATATAGGAAAGCTGTCCCACGGTGGAAAATGCCAGCCGTGCCTTCAGATTATCCTGACGCATGGCAACCAGAGACGACAGCAGAATCGTAGCCGCAGCAAACCAGCTAAGGGCTGCCGCACCGCCGCACCAGGCAGCGCTGACCGGTCCGAATACATAGCAGACCACCCGCAGCACGCAGAACGCTCCGGCTTTTACCACCGCCACCGCATGAAGCAATGCGCTGACCGGTGTGGGTGCCACCATGGCCGAAGGCAGCCAGCCGTGGAGCGGCATTACGCCGGCTTTCACTGCGCCGCCCAGAATCATCATCAGAAACAGCAGTGCCATCAGGCCTTTTTCCATGGACCCGGCTTCGATAAAACCACCCGGCGTGAAATCCAGCGTCCCGTACCTTGCATAAGTCCAGACGATCGCTGCGAAAAACAGCTGTCCGCTGATCAAAGTATAAGACAGATACTTCCGACCAGAGACTTTCGCCTTTTCATCCCGGTAATGCACCACCAGCGGATAGGTCGCCACCGTCAGCATCTCATAAAACACGAAGAAGGTGAG
>JAEDMR010000226.1 GCA_016302925.1 Bacillota bacterium | reverse complement strand
GCGATTCGCTGGGTCCTGGGGGAACAGAGTCCCAAGATGCTGCGGGGCGGGAAGATGGAGGAAGTTATCTTCGCCGGTACAGCAAGCAGGAAATCAAGAGGTATGGCAGAAGTCACCCTTGTCATCGACAATACGACGGGTATTCTTCCAATTGATTATAACGAGGTTGCCATTACCCGGCGCATGTACCGCTCCGGAGAAAGTGAATATCTGATTAATAATAACCACTGCCGGCTCAGAGATATCAGGGAGCTGATTATGGACACGGGAATCGGTGTGGATGGATATTCTATCATCGGTCAGGGAAAAATAGCAGACATCGTCAGCAGCAAGCCGGAGAGCCGGAGAGAAATCTTCGAGGAAGCAGCCGGTGTCGTGCTGTATAAGAGCAAAAAAGCCGAAGCAGAGCGGAAGCTGACTGCGACAACCGGGAATCTGGACCGTGTTAACGATATTGTCAGTGAGATTGAAGGCCGAATCGACGGGCTTCGCGAGGACAGCGTCAAAGCCAGAGAGTATCTGGAACTGAAAGACAGATACCGGGACCTGGAAATCAATATCACGCTGAAAAGTATCGAGAAGCTGGACAGTGCCAATGAGGCACTGAAGCAGGATATGCAGGAGCTGGCTGCGTCAATCGGGCAACTGACCGATGCGAAAGAGAAAATGGACCGGCAGCTGGCAGAAAGCCGTCAGAGAAATGAGCATCTGGAACAGCTGGGCAATGAGGCCAGAGACAAGCTTCTGGAGAAAGTTGAGGAGATTAATCGGCTGACCAGCCAGTCACAGCTCAATGAAGAACGAATCTCATCCATTCAGCGGGACCGGGTTCGTCTGGAAGAAGAAATCTCCCAGCTGAATGAAAAACTGGTTCGTGAATTGGAAAACGGACAGAAACTGGAGGAGCAGAAAGCGGAAGTTGAGGCACAGCTGGCTGGTGCAGAGCAGCTTCTTACCGAAAAAATAGATGCATACAACCGGGTGCTGGCAGAGGCAAACGGATTTTCCGATGCCGTGGAGCAGGGAAAGAACCAGATTTTTCAGCTTCATAACCAGGTGTCTGAGAAAAAGTCAGAAGCCAGGACTTATGAGAACTATAAAGATACGCTGGAAAAACGGAGAAAGCAGCTGCACCAGGATCAGGAAGAGATGGAACGGAATGCTGCTGCATACGAAAATCTGATGGCGGAAGCGCAGCGGGAGAAGGCAGAAGCAGATGAACTGCTGGAAACACTGCGTTCTTCTCTGGAAGAAGCACGGGCAGACCGGGTGGAATATGATGATGAAATTCAGGTGCTGTCGAAAAAAAGAGAAGACCTGCGCATACAGGGGACCCAGATTGCTGCCCGGAAAAAAACCATCGAGGAGATGGAGCATAACTATGAGGGATATAACGGTGCGGTTCGCTATATCATGCGGAGCCGCCTTTACGGAATCTGCGGTGTGGTTGCAGATCTGATGCAGGTGCCGGAAGGATATGAGGTTGCTGTGGAAACAGCTCTGGGCGGCGCCATGCAGAATATTGTCTGCGAGGATGATGAAGATGCCAAGGCAGCGATCCGCCTGCTGAAAGAAAACAAAGCGGGCAGATGTACCTTCCTCCCTCTGGGCTCTGTCAGAGGACGCAAAGCGGATGTGGAGCGGCGGATCGAGCAGGTGGAAGGCTATCTGGGCCTTGCTGCTGACTGCGTGAAGTATAAGCCGGAATACGAGGGAATCTTCAGCTATCTGCTTGGCAGGGTTGCCATCGTGGATGATATGGATCATGCAGTGCAGCTTTCCAAGATGCAGGGCACTTCGGGGCTCCGTTTCGTTACACTGGATGGCGAGATCATCAATGTGAGCGGTGCCATCACCGGCGGAAAATATAAGAATGCTACGGCGAATCTGCTGGAAAGAAAGCAGGAAATCTTCCGTCTGGATGAACAGATAAAGCAGCTGAGAAAAGAGTCGGCAGAGGTCGCCGAACGGTTGGAGGAACTGCAGGATATCGTCAGTGAAATGGGAGATGTCATCGAAGATACCCAGAGGGACTATCATCAGGCAGAGCTGCAGGCAACCACACTGGAAACCAGAATACGGACACTGGAAGAGAGCGGAAAGGATCTGTCCGGCGGAAAAGAAAAAGCGGAAAAAGAACTGGCTTCCATTGAAAAAGATTTCGCAGAAGCGGACAGAATGATAGAAGCATATCTGCTGGAGGCGGCGGATTTTGAGAAGAAAATCGCCGAAGTGCAGACGGAAATTGACCGCAGCATGGAGGACTGGGAAAAGGCGAAAGAGCAGGTACAGCTTGCCAACGAAGTCATTACGCAAACCAGGATCACGAAGAACAACTGGGACAGTAAGGTTGGATCCCTGGATGAACTCCTGCATCGTGTGAAAGAGACTGCAGAAGATCTGCAGGCGCAGATTGATGTCCGCAGGCAGCAGATGGATCAGCTGGAAGAGGAGAAGAACCGGATCCTTTTCGGTTCGGAGGATGCAGTCGGTCAGGCAGAAGTGAAAGAAAGGGAAAAAGAAGAACTGGAACGCTATATACAGACGGTCAGTGAAGAGCGGGCAGGTCTGTCAGAAACCATCAGCCGGATTTCAGAGGAACAGGCCCAGGCGGCAGATCGGCTGAATGCCTTCCAGGATCAGAAATATCAGGCAGAAATCAAGATTGCGAAGAACGATACGCAGCTGGATACCTTTAAGGAAAAACTGTGGGAGGAATTCGAGGTTTCCTACATGCAGGCCATGGAATTCAAAAAGCAGGATTTCGTCATGTCAACGGCGACGAAGGAAAGCCGTGAGATTCGGAACCGGATTCGTGAATTGGGCGATGTGAATGTAGGTTCCATCCGGGAATATGAGCAGGTCAGCGAA
>JAEDMR010000225.1 GCA_016302925.1 Bacillota bacterium | reverse complement strand
TTGACAGCGTAACAGAGAGCGGATACAAATATTCCAGGTTTTATTCCGTGGTGGATAAGGAAGATCTGGAAGCCAGCGGCTATACCGATGCGGTTTTTGACGGAGGGGGACAATACCTGTGCATCTACGATGATCACGGCTACCGGAATGTCCGTGAAAACTGCCGGAAGCTGCTGCAGCATGCGGCAGACAATGGCATGCGCCTGACTTCTGATTTCTATGAAGAGGTGATTCTGGACGACCTGTCTGTAGCCGGCTATTACGATTATCTGGTCAAGCTTTCGGTCCGCATCGGAAAGCCATGAATACAGCAATCAGTCTATCAGAAAAAGAGAGGAATTCGAATATGTTTCACAGAAAGAAAATTTTAGTCATCGCCACTGGCGGCACCATTGCCTGTAAGCAGTCCGAAAATGGATTGATGCCTGCGATTACATCAGACGAACTTCTGGATTTTGTCCCGGAAGTAAAGCAGATCTGCGACGTGGAAACCGTCCAGCTGTTTAACATCGACAGTACCAATGTGGGGCCGGATGTCTGGCTGAAGATCGTAGAATGCATCGAAAAAGCATACGATTACTATGACGGATTCGTGGTATGTCACGGAACAGATACCCTTGCCTACACTGCTTCTGCCCTCTCCTATCTGATTCAGAACAACCGTCGTCCGGTTGTGGTTACGGGCGCGCAGAAGCCAATCAATCTGCCGGTGACCGATGCCAGGACCAATCTTCGCGACAGCATTCTGTTCGCTGCCGATGATCGCTCCCATGGGGTAAACATCGTCTTCGGCGGAAAAGTAATCTCCGGCACCAGAGCAAAAAAGGAGTATTCCAAGAGCTACAACGCTTTCACTACCATCAATTTTCCTGAAATCGCCATGATTCAGGATAGCCGCATTGTGTACTTTATCAATGATAAAGAACGCATATCCGGTCATCTTCGTTTCTATCATTCTCTGAATGCAAATATCTTCCTTCTGAAGCTGATTCCGGGAATCGACGGCGCCTTTCTGGAAATGCTGCTGGAGAAATACGACGGCGTGATCATCGAGTCCTTCGGTGTAGGCGGTTTGCCGGACTATGGAGATCACAGCTTCTATGAGGCGATTCAAAAGGGGCTGCAGGCCGGAAAAATCATTGTGATGGCAACACAGGTAACCCACGAGGGCAGCGATATGTCCGTTTATCAGGTGGGAAGAAGGATGAAAACAGAATTCAATCTGATTGAAGCCTACGACATGACGCTGGAAGCAACGGTGACCAAGACCATGTGGGCGCTGGCGCAATCCAGCGATTATGATTCGTTCCGTGACTTGTTCTATCGGACTATCAATCACGACATGCTGTTTCAGAACGAGAAATACGCATCCGAAATCTGCATCGACTGATTCGATCTGCAGCGTGTAAATGAAGAAATATAAGAAATGAATATAACATAGCAAAAAAGCAGGCTGGGGACCTGCTTTTCTGCTACTAATACATCAAATAATCTTATAGAGAATGAACTCTCACCTTTCCGAAGGAAAGATTACCGTTCTATTATAGACTTATTTTTGTGTCATTTCAAGCTTTTTCGTTAAAAAAATGTCTAAAGATTGTACTTGACCCGCGCCCGCAAAGGGTGCAAGGTGTCTATTCAAAGATATCTTCGAATTCCTTCACGTCGATTTCCTCGCCCTGCTTTCTCCGTTCCAGCGCATCCATAACCCGGACGAATACCTTCTTATTGATCGGATACCGGCTGATCATCACAACCACCAGTACCATGAACAGGCCCGGCAGGAAGGTGAAGCAGTTGCTTACCCATGTAAGGGCGGTTTCCGGCTGTACTGCAGCCTCGCTGGCGAAGCCGGCCATTTCCAGCACGATGCCCAGACCCTGCATTGCCACAGCGATGGACAGGGATTCGGAAAGGGCCTGCAGAGAGATCACGGCACCGGACCGTTTCTGACCGCTGATCAGTTCCTCCACCTCACAGACGTCATACAGCATGGAAGGCAGCAGCTGCCAGTAGCAAGTGTTTGCCACGGAATAAATCAGACATACGGCGATCATGGCCGCCAGAGAGTTGACACCGATGAACCGGGATGCCATCAGGCAGACACCGGCGCCGCCAATGCCGCACATGAATACGGTTTTCTTATCAAAGGCGCCCGCAAGTCTGGCGATGAACGGTACGAAGATCACACCGCTGACGGTGATGATCAGCATCATGAGGGAGATTTCCTTCTGACTCATTCCCAGGTTGTACGTCATATAGAACACACGGTCCGAAGAGAAAACGGTATTTGCCACCAGGTAAACGATGCTGGATCCGATGATAAACTGAATCGGTTTCAGCTTCAGGATCTCGAAATATTCTTTGAACATGCCGGCCAGTTCTTTCACGTCCAGGAATTTGCCCTTCTTTTCCGGCTTGATGAAGTCTTTTTTCGCCACATCATCTTTCTGAATGGTGAGTGCGCAGATCAGCAGTGCTGCGCCGCTGCAAACACCGGTAAAGATACCCACCATCTGCCAGGACTGCGCAGAGTTTCTTCCCAGATTCATGCAGTAATCCACAATGATGGTAGGAAGAACCATGCCGATGCACATACCCACCTGGTTGAATACATAAGCATAAGAACGCAGCACTGTTCTTTCATGGTAATCCTCGGTCAGATCGGATCCCCATGCCATGTACGGAATGAACTCCGAAGAAAAGCTGGTCCAGAACAGGATGATCATGATGGTATAATAAATCACTTTTACCGTCATATTGGCTTCGAATGTCGAAAAAAGCAGACTGGTGACGATGGCCACAGGAAAAGCTGCCAGCATGAGAAACGGCTTGCGCCGTCCGAACCGGGTTCTGGTCCCGTCGGACTTGAATCCTA
>JAEDMR010000037.1 GCA_016302925.1 Bacillota bacterium | reverse complement strand
CCAGCAATTCTGGTGAAGTCATCCTGAAAAAATATTCTCCCATCAGCGAGCTTGGCCAGTTCGCCGGGGAATATGCCGAAACAGCAGCACAGGTTCTGGGTGGTACCGTCATCGTATCCGATACAGACCAGGTCATCGCTGCATCGGGACCTTCCAGAAAGGAATACAGTGAAAGGAAGGTAGACAGCGACCTGGATAAAATTATCCAGAGCAAAAATCGCTACTTAAATGATGCGCGGATCGTGGTCCCCATTATTTCCCAGGGCGACCCGATCGGTTCCATTACTATCTTGCCGAAGGGCAGCAAACCCCTGGGTGATGCAGAGTTGAAAGTGGCAGAAATCGGTGCCTGCTTCCTTGCCCGCCAGATGGAAAACTGACCACAAGAAAAATCGCTTCCTCCTGTCAACCGGGTGGAAGCGATTTTGTTTTCGGACAAACCCTCGTGTTGTCTGTTTATTTCTCTTTTACGGTCCGCCATGCTTTCGTTGAAAAGTCAGTGTATACCTTCTGTCCGTCGACCAGCACATAACCGCGTACTTTGTAATAATATCTGGTTCCTTCTTCCAGATCTTTCGTGTTGATATAATACCCTGCATTCGTGCCCCTCGTGGAAATGAAGAACGGCTTCGTGCCATATCCTTTGTATCTCCGTGTGGACCGGAAGATTTCCACTCCGTCGAAATGAATGTTCTTTCCGTCAGCGTCTTTCCAGGTTATTTTAATTCCTGTTTTCCCGTTTTTCGTTGTCACAACCGAAGAGCGGGCGATGTGCCTGGATGGCTGCTGCAAGCTCCCTTCCGTCCGGAGAGATTGCAACAGAGGTCATATCGCCGTATGTAAAGCCAGCTGCACTGACCATGGTTTTCAGGTCATACTCGGTTCCGGTCAGATTTACCACTTTTTCGCCGTCCAGATTGCCGTTCAGGTCTACAGCAATCAACTTGCCCTTCACGCCGCTGACTGCATAGGAATAACCATTCACCAGATTGTACGCTACAATTTCCAGGCTGCCGCCGTCTTCATTCATGGCGCCGGAGTTATGTCTTCCGGCAAGTTCCATCTTCAGAGAGCCTGCATCGTTATAATATCCTGTCACGCGGGTATCTCCTGTTACGACAGGAGCATAGACCGGTTCCGGATCAGTACCGGAAACACCTCCGCCGTGTACGCTGCCGAACTCGCCTTTGCTGTTTCTTGGGGCGTTAGCTGCCACGTATGCTTCGTCTACGGTTACAGATTCTTTTTCCCAGACAACCAGGCCGAATTCACCGTGATTGCTTCGTTTCAGTGACTTCTGTTTCGATATTTTCGTTGCATCGCTGTTTCCTGCAGTCACGGAATCGATGGCATCTTCGCCATACTTCAGTTCGATGGTATAGCTTTTATTATTAATTGTCCAGTCGCAGGTCTGGTCTGCATCCGGCAGATCATAGGTCAGATATTCATCCGTCGTCGTCTCTGCTGCACCGACAATCAGATAAGAACCCTTCGCAGGGATTGTGCCGGTGAGATCCATGGTTTTATCTCCATAGACCAGCGAATAGCCGGAAAGACTCACGGCCTCCCCTGTAGGATTATACAGTTCAATAAAGCTGTTGGAAATCGGTGTTTCTCCTTTTCCGCCTCCGCCGTAAACCTGATCAATGATCAGAGCAGCAGGCTCATCCGCTGCAAATGCTGCGGGAACCATGGCCAGAATAAGAGCAAACACCAGCAAAATACTTGTCAGTCGTTTCATTTTACTCCTCCAATGAAATAGAAAAATAAGTGTCGTTTTATTGTACGAACAGCATTATAACGACCTAATGTAAAATTTGAAACCTGACTTATGTAAAATCTATTATTCTGTTTGTATATCCAGAAACGCTTCTTCGCCTCAGGTATTGAAATCAAAAAATATCACGCGCTTTTCTTATCTGCATCAATGGTCTCCAGCAGTGCGATTGCTTCATTCAGCATTTTTTTCCGGTCACAGGTGAGGCGAATGAACGGCTCGATACCACCGTGGATAAAGACCTTCTGTCCGTATTTCGCTGTCACATTCATCAGCGCAAACCCACTGAGCGGATTTTTCTGTCCGAACTGGAAGACCAGCTTTCCGTTCTGCAGATAGACTCTGGTCACCGACAGATTTCCCGCCAGATACCGGATATGGGAGATTTTCACCAGGTTGATGACCTCCTGCGGCACATCGCCGAACCGGTCCAGCATCTCATCGATCAGCTCATCCTCGTCATCCGTATTCCGGATGGCGGCGATCTTCTTATACATCTGCAGCTTCAGCGATTCATCTTCAATATACTGTTCCGGAATGTATGCCGGCATCGGCAGTTCCACAGAAGTTTCCTCTCTGTTTTCATTGACGATCTCGCCCTGCAGCGCGCGGACCGCATCATCCACCAGCTTGCAGTACAGCTCGTAGCCGATGTTCATCATATGGCCGCTTTGCTCTGTGCCCAGCAGGTTTCCTGCACCGCGAATTTCCAGGTCACGCATAGCCACCTTGAAACCGGCGCCGAATTCGGTAAACTCCCGGATTGCAGTCAGCCGCTTCTGCGCCACCTCCGTCAGCACCTTATCCTTCTGATACATCAGATAGGCATACGCCAGCCGGTTGGAACGGCCTACGCGGCCCCGCAGCTGATACAGCTGGGACAGGCCGTACCGGTCCGAATCCATGATGATCATGGTGTTGGCATTGGGGATATCGATGCCGGATTCAATGATGGTGGTTGCCACCAGCACGTTGTTTTCTCCGTTGATGAAGCTGAGCATCACATCTTCCAGCGCATGCTCGTTCATCTGGCCATGGCCCACCGCAACCCGTGCCTCCGGCACCAGTTCTTCGATCCGGTCAGCGATCTTCTGAATGCCGCGAACCCGGTTAAAGACCACGTAAACCTGACCGCCCCGGCCCAGTTCCCGCTCTATGATTTCTTTGATCAGCTGGTCATCCTGTTCCAGCACATAGGTCTGCACCGGATACCGCTCTTCCGGCGGTTCCTCGATGAGAGACATATCCTTGATGCCGGTCAGCGACATGTTCAGCGTTCTCGGAATCGGCGTGGCAGACAGGGTCAGCACATCCACGTTCTTCTTCAGCTTTTTGATTTTCTCTTTATGTTCCACGCCAAACCGCTGCTCTTCATCCACTACCAGCAGTCCCAGATCCTGAAACTTCACATCCTGTGACAGGAGCCGGTGGGTACCGATAACCAGATCCACCTGTCCCTTTGCCAGCTTGTCGATGGTATCCTTCTGCTGTGCCTCACTGCGGAACCGGGACAGCACATCCACCTTAAACGGGAAGTTCTCAAACCGCTCCTTCAAGGTGTAGTAATGCTGGTTGGCCAGAATGGTGGTCGGCACCAGCACCGCAGCCTGCTTTCCGTCTGCCACACACTTGAAGAGTGCCCTTGCCGCAACCTCCGTCTTGCCGAATCCCACATCGCCGCAAAGCAGCCGGTCCATGCAGAAGGGTTTCTCCATATCCCGCTTGATTTCTTCGATGGAACGCAGCTGATCGTCCGTTTCCTCATACGGAAAGCTGTCCTCAAACTCCTGCTGCCATACGGTATCCTTGCCGAAACTGTGTCCCTTTTCCATCTGCCGGTGGGCATACAGGTCGATGAGATCCTTGGCCATGACAGCGATCGCCGCCTTCGCCTTTGCCTTCGTTGCCTTCCACTCACCGCCCGACAGCTTGTTCAGCTTGGGAGATGCTGCGTCATTTCCGATGTACTTCTGCACGATGTCCATCTGCTCCACCGGAACATAAAGCATGTCATCGCCGGCATACTTGATCTTGATATAATCCTTTTTTTCTCCCTGTACCGTCAGCTGTTCGATGCCCAGGAATTTTCCGATTCCGTGATTTTCGTGAACCACGAAATCCCCCTGCCGCATGTCTGCAAAACTCTGGATCTTCTGTCCCTTATCCTTGAACCGCTTCTTTTTCCGGCTGGTCTTGCTGGTGGCGAAAATGTCCCGATCGCTGATATAGCAGACCTTCTCCGTAGGCAGATCGATACCGCTGGTCAGATTCCCCTGCTCGAAACGGATTTTGCCGGACAGACCGATTCGGTCCGCAAACTCCTGCAGATTGGAAAGACGTTCTTTGCTGCTGCAGACAATGGTGACCCGATACCCTTTTTTGACATACGCTTTCAGCTCCGTCTCCAGCACATTCATCTTGCCGCTGAAGCTGAGGGTCTGCCTGCTCTGCAGATTGTAGACCTGATCAAAACGCGAGACCCCGGCAACGGCCTTCGGAAACGGCGTAAACACTGCCACATTCTTCTTTTCATAGACCTTCAGGAAGTCATTCCGGTCCGCCAGCAGTGCTGTATCCTTCGGTATCACCTGCCCCCGTTCCAAAAGGACCTGAAAATCTTCTTTCATTTCCCGGGTCCGCAGATCCAGCGTCTCGTAAATCCGGTCCGGATCGTCGATCATGATACAGCCGTCGGACATGTAATCCCACAGATATTCCGTTTCGTCATAGAAATAGTGGATATAGTTTTCCAGAAGCTGGACATTGGCGGTCTGCTCGATATACTCGCAGAGCTGATCCCTCCGCTGGCGGAGCTTTTCGGCCGTCTCCGGGCTCTTTTTTTCCATGCGGGATGCGGCTGCCGTGTATTCCTTCCGAAGTCTTGCGCTGGCTTTTTCGAACATGTCTTTTTCCAGCAAAATCTGTTCGGCCGGGTAGATCTCCACGTATTTCAGGTTCTCTACGGACCGCTGGGTGTCTATGTCGAAGGTTCGGATTGAGTCCACTTCCGTGCCAAAGAGCTCGATTCGGTATGGATAGGCACCGTCTGGCGTATACACATCCAGAATTCCTCCCCGGACGCTGTACTGTCCCCGGCTGTCCACCACGCCCGTTCTCTCATATCCCAGCTGCCGCAGAGTTTCCTTCACCCGGTCCATATCCAGATCATCCCCCAGATTGATTTTCAATACCTTCTCTTCGAAAAATCCGTGGGGCGTTATCTTTTTTATGGCAGCAGAAACAGGAGCAATCACAATGACCGGTGCCCCTGTACGAAGTGCTTTCAGTGCTTTCAGCCGTTCCATGGTCTGGTCATGGTTTCTGGCCTCGTATTTCAGAAATACATGCTCCTCATCGGGAAGCACATAGATTTCCCTATCCCGTGAAAAAAAAGAAAGGTCGGAAGCCATTCTCTTTGCCCTCGTTTCAGTAGGCACGATAATGAGGCTCTGACCCTGTTTCGATAAATATGCAGCTACGGGAGCGACTCTGCTTTCAGATATGCCTGAAACGTTGATCATTCCGTCTTCTCCTTTTTCGGTCTCACATTATATTCATTCATGGCCTTGTCGATGCCCTTTTCCACGATGGCAGCTGCAGCTTTCGCAGACTTCTCCAGTGCATCCTCCAGCAGTTCTTTCTCTCCTTTGGACACGCCGCCTGTCACATAATGAATCAGATCCACCTTCTTTTCGCTGCCGATTCCCACACGAATCCTCGGAAACTGATCGGTCTGAAGCTGATAGACCACGGACCGCATGCCGTTATGGGTGCCGGCACTGCCCTTCTTCCGGATACGGAAGGTACCCGTCGGAATATCGATATCGTCATAAATCACGATCAGTTCCTCCGGGTCAATCTTGTAAAAGTTTACCGCTTCCCGAAGCGCTTCCCCACTGAGATTCATATAGGTCTGCGGCTTCATCAGAAGAACCCGCTGGCCGGCGATCCTTCCTTCACCGACCAGGGATTTGAATTTCAGTTTATCTACTTTGATATCATATGCATCTGCCAGCAGGTCTATGGCGATAAATCCCATATTGTGCCGCGTATTCTCGTATTTTTTCCCGGGATTTCCAAGCCCTGCGATAATGTACATATTCTTATCTCCTGTGTAATGATTTCAATCAGTCAAACAGCACACTGATGGAGCCGTTGGTAAAGACTCTGCTGATGGCCTCTGCAAAAAGCGGTGCCACAGACAGGAGCTTCATTTTTTCCAGTTTCTTTTCTTCTGCCAGAGGTACGGTATTCAGCAGAACCAGTTCTTCGATGGCGGACGCTTCCAGTCTCTCTACTGCAGGTCCGGATAAAACGGCATGGGTCGCGCAGGCGTATACCGCTTTCGCACCCATATCCTTGATGGCATTGGCTGCGTTGCAGATGGTTCCTGCCGTATCGATCATATCGTCCAGGATAATGCAGTTTTTGCCTTCGATATTACCGATGATGTTCATGATTTCGCTCTTGTTCGGTTCCGGCCGTCTCTTATCGATGATCGCGATCGGGCAGTTCAGGTACTGTGCCATGTTTCTGGCTCTGGTCACGCTGCCGTGGTCAGGAGATACCACGACCACATCTTCCATGTTCTTTTCGATGAAATACTTGGCCAGGATCGGCATACCCAGCAGATGATCCACAGGAACATCGAAATATCCCTGGATCTGGTTTGCATGCAGGTCCATGGTTACAACCCGGTCTGCACCGGCTGCCACGATAAGATCTGCTACCAGCTTAGCTGTGATTGGATCTCTTGCCTTGGCTTTTCTGTCCTGACGTGCATAGCCGTAATACGGGATGACTGCATTGATTCTGCCTGCAGATGCACGCTTCATGGCATCAATCATAATCAGCAGTTCCATCAGATTGTCATTCACCGGATTGCAGGTAGACTGTACAATGTAAATATCCAGACCTCTGACCGATTCCCAGATGTTTACCGAAATTTCTCCATCGCTGAATTTCGTTACGGTTGCCCGTCCCAGGGGCTTTCCTAAAATTCCTGCAATTTCCTGTGCCAGCTCGTCGTTTGAATTTCCTGCGAAAATTTTGTAGTCAGCAAATACTCCGCTTCTCACTGTTTCGTACCTCTTCTTTCTTTTGTGCTCTTCCTGTTACTTTCCTTTATTTCTTTTTCAGGATTCCCTTCCGGGAAACCCAGCCCTCTTTGGTCACGCCTCTGGCGCGGGCCACATAGAGAGCGTCTGCCTCCACATCCTCGGTAACAGTGCTGCCTGCACCGATATATGCGCCGGCACCCACAGTAACAGGCGATACCAGGTTGCTGTTGCAGCCGATAAAGGCACCGTCTTCCACTGTAGATCTGTATTTATTCGTTCCATCGTAGTTTACGAAAACTACGCCGCAACCTAAGTTTACACCGCTTCCCACATCGGAATCGCCGATATAGGTCAGGTGAGACGCTTTGGAACCGTCGCCGAAGGCAGAATTCTTGATTTCCACGAAATCTCCCACCTTGCAGTGTGCACCCACCCTGCTTCCCGGGCGCACATACGCAAAAGGACCCACCTTGGTTTCCTCGCCCACACTGCTGTCCAGCAGAACGGAACTCTGAATCTCTGCACCGTCGGCAATCCTGCAGTTTTCCACCCTGCTGTTCTGTCCGATTATGCAGTTTTCTCCGATGACGGTATTTCCTTTCAGCGTGACGCAGGGACCGATGACGGTGCCCCTGCCGATTTCCACTTCTTCCTCAATATAAGCGGTATACAGGTCCACAAATTCCACACCGTTTTCCAGGTGGCGCAGGTTGATCTCAACCCTCTTTGCTTCCTGTGCTTTATACTTTTTCATTGCTTCTGATTCCATATTCTTTCCTCCCGATTTCATCGGATCTATCTGTCCAGAATCATTTCTCCCACTTTATAGATGTCCCCGGCCCCCATGGTTATGACCATGTCTCCCGGCCGTGCATGCTGGGACACATACGCCGCCATATCTGCGAAATCCGGCATGAACAGCACTTCCTTCTCCGGATGAGTTTCCTTGATTTTTTCTGCCAGCTGCGCAGAAGAAATCTTATAAATGTTCTTTTCTCTTGCGGCATAAATCTCTGCCAGGATCAGAATGTCTGCCTTATTGAACGCTTCTGCAAACTCATCGAACAGTGCCAGGGTTCTGGTGTACGTATGAGGCTGGAACAGGCACCACAGACGGTTATGGGGTACATTCAGCGATGCGCTCAGGGTCGCTTTGATTTCTGTCGGATGATGGGCATAATCATCCACAATCTTCACACCGCCGGATGTGGTTCCGATAATGTCAAACCGCCTCTGGGTACCGTGAAAGTCGTGAAGTGTATCCGCAATCAGCTTCGCATCCACACCCAGGGTGTGACAGCATGCGAAAGCAGCCAGCGCATTGAGAATATTATGCTCACCGGGTATGGACAGCTGTACTTTCGCCAGCGTGTTGCCTTCTTTCATCACCGTGAAGGACGGCATGCCGTTTTCGTTGAAACGGATGTCTGCAGCACTGTAGCCGCAGTTTCCGTTGAGACCGAAGGTCACCACATTGGAATGTCCCTGAATCACCTTATTTACGAAAGGATTCGCATCATATGCGATGATGGTTCCGTTTTCGGGTACCAGACCGGCAAACCGGTCAAAGGAATTGACGATATGATCGATATCCTTGAAATAATCCAGATGATCGGAGTCAATATTCAGGATGATTTCCATTTTCGGGCGCAGGCTCAGGAAGCTGTCCATGTATTCGCAGGCCTCCGTAATGAAGTAACCGCTCTTGCCGACCTTTACGTTTCCGCCGATTTCCATCAGGTTTCCGCCCACCAGAATGGTCGGTTCCATGGCTGCCTTTTCCAGAATTAAAGAAACCATAGAGGTGGTGGTAGTCTTTCCGTGGGTTCCCGAAATGGCGATACTGTTCTCATACTCGCTCATCAGGGTTCCCAGGAGCTCTGCCCGGGTCACTGCAGGGATGCCGCGCTCCGCGGCCCGCACCAGCTCCGGATTATCATGCCCGACTGCGGCGGAATACACCACTAGGTCTGCATGCTCCACATTTTCTGCTCTATGGCCGATAAATATTCTGGCACCTTTCTGTGCCAGATGAAATGTAATGTCAGATTCTTTCATATCAGAACCGGTGACAGTATATCCCCTGTCCAGCAGGATCTCCGCGATGGCAGAAAGTCCGATGCCCCCGATACCGATACAGTGTATATTCTGAAACTCAGATAAGTTGATCATGT
Source organism: Bacillota bacterium (assembly GCA_016302925.1). Classification (GTDB taxonomy): domain Bacteria; phylum Bacillota; class Clostridia; order Peptostreptococcales; family Anaerovoracaceae; genus RGIG7179. The sequence goes on along the minus strand of JAEDMR010000037.1, from coordinate 4,248 downwards.
CTGTGTTCGCCTCCAGATTAAGATGATACCTCGAAATGAGGCTTTTGTCCACCCCCAAAACCGGCCGGGCAGACTTTTTCTTTATATATTGTACCATAATCTTTCAGTAAATCAAAGAGAAAGTATCGCCTTTTTCCCATGGAAAACGACAGAAATATTTTTCCTCCCGGCGCAAAATTTTGTATTAAATGGAAAAAGTCCGAATCACCTTGAAAATTGGGGAAATATGGTTTATAATCAAGACACTGTAGTAGAATGCGAGAAAGGTGGAACACTATGGAGATTACTGATGTTAGAATTCGTAAAGTAAGCGATGAGGGAAAAATGAAAGCGATCGTTTCTATTACGTTCGATGATGAGTTCGTCGTGCACGATGTGAAGATCATCGAAGGGCAGAACGGGCTTTTTATTGCAATGCCAAGCCGAAAAATGGGTGAAGGCGATTTCAGAGACATTGCACATCCCCTGCTTTCCGAAACGAGGAACAAGATTAAGGACGCAATTTTCGCCGAGTACGAGAGAATTCTGAAGGAAAACGAGGCTGCAGAGGCCGCAGCCGCTTCGGAGGCATAACGCACAAAGTACAAAGTCTTCGACGAAAAAATGTTCAAATCGATACTACAAGTCAGAGAGCTGTCACCCATCTGTGGCAGCTCTTTCTAATTTCTGATTTCTGATTTCTGATTTCTGATATTGCTGCCTGATGCAGCAGACAAGGAGGAAAAATGTCACTGAAAGATTCCATCAACTACATTGTACACTTTCCTGAGCGCTTCTTCCGCAAGCGCATGAAAGACCGGGAGTATATCGACTATGTATGTCAGGCCTCCGGCCGGACCCGGAAAGAAACCGTGGCGGCCATGAAAAAGGCGAAGAAAGAAGGCATTTCCTATAAATACTATGCGAAAAAACGACTCTGGTCCCGCAGCGAAACGCAGATGGCACAGGTTCAGAAAAATGCAGCTGCCGCCAAGGCCCGCAACGAAGTGGAGACAGAGCACGCCATCGAAGTGGTCATGGAAGCCACCGGCTGGAGTCGTCTGGGCGCAGAAGAAAAGATGCTGCAGGCGCGCAGGAACTGCGGCAGTTCCTTTAAAGACTACTATCGTTTCCGCCTTTATGAACGGACGGATGAAGAACAGCGGGAATACTTCACCCTGGGCGTGTTCGAGTCCCTTTCTTTCAAATACAATCCCGACCCGGCTGCCATTAAAACGCTGCTGCAGAAAGGCCGCTTCGCGAAAAAATTCGACGATCTCTTCGGCCGCATTTGGTTTCTGAACCGGGATCTTTCTTTCGAAGATTTCTGTGCAAAATGTGCCGGTCTGGACCAGCTCATCTGCAAACCCCTTTCCTCCACCCAGGGGAAAGGCATTGTCCGGATCCGCTTCGCAGACTATCCCGACAGGAAGGCAGTCTACGATGATCTCATGGACAGAAAGAAAATGATCTGCGAGGAATGTATCCTGCAGCATCCGGATATCGCAGCCTTCAATCCCGGCTCTGTGAATACAGTCCGGGTTCTGACCATCGTGGATGCAGATAAAGACGGAAACCCGGAATGCCACCATGTTTACGCCGGTTTCCGCATGGGCCGGGGTGATCTGGTGGATAACTTCCACGCCGGCGGAATTATCGCATCCGTGGATACCCAAACCGGCATCACCTGTATGGACGCCATCGACCTGGATGGGAACCACTATCCGCTGCACCCGGTTTCCGGTCTTTCAACCCTTGGATTTCAGCTTCCAAACTGGGAAACGGTCCTTTCGGTCACCGAAAAAGCAGCCCTTCGACTGGCTTCCGAGAAAACCGGCGGTGCCGGCATGGTTGGCTGGGACGTGGCCATCACGCAGGACGGTGCCTGCCTGGTAGAGGGAAATTCGGAGCCGAGCCACTCCATCATTCAGCTTCCTTTCGTGGAAAGCGGCAAGGGAATGAAATACCTGGTGGCAGATTTTCTGGACTGACAGGTTTCACACTGACGGGTTTCACGCAGTTTTACACCGAACAGGTATCCTTCCGGCAGATGATCCCGTAAATCACCCCTGCAGCAGCCAGAATTACGGCAGTCGCCGCACCGTATACCACCGTCCGGTACTCCATGCCGGCGAAAAAGATGACCAGTGCAGGCAGCAAGGCGCTGACCATTCCGATCAGCATAGTTGCCATGGTAGATGCACTCTGCTTCACCACACGTACATCGTTTTCCCAGTCGAAGATCGGCATAGCCAGATTCACGGCAATGCCCAGGACGGATGTAAACAGGATATAGACCAGCGGGATAACCGCAATCCAGAAGCCTTCCGCAGGAGAAGGATGTAAAGCCAGAACACTGAGAATCACAGCTGCCGCCCAGCATGGAAGTGCTACTGTAAGGTTCAGCAGGATTTTTCCGTTCCATATCTCCTTCCCCCGTACCGGAAGCGACTGCATGATCCACCACTGTTTTCCTTCCATGGAAACAGCACAGGCTGTGATCGGCATGATGGATCCGGTGACGGCAAGCAGAAGAGGCATCATGCCGCTCACAAGTCCCGGAAAACCCAGCATGGCTTCCAGTTTCTCCGGCCCTGCGATCAGCAGCGCCGCTGCCGCCAGAACCATCAGCAGATATCCCACCACGGTATTGCTCACATAGATTGCAGATGCAAGATATCTTTTGATCTCCTTTTTCCACAGCGCAGCAGTCACCGAACCGGCACGAAGTCTTCCCATCTGATAGTCATTTTTCCGTACCACGGCATGCAGCGCTGTACAGATCGAAACAAACCAGTGCTGCAATACAAGAACCAGAACCAGAAACGCACCGGCAGATACCCCTGCAAACAGAAAAAATGCACCTGTATTTCCGCTGGTTATCCCCTTTCCGAACCAGATGGAAGGCGGATAGATCTGTCCGATTTTTTCTTTCATCACGTCTGCAATGTTTATAAGCATTTCTTTTGTAATCTCACCCGACTCACCGTTCCACAGCATACTGATTGTCAGAACACAGATCATAATCAGAATCATGAGGCAGGAAGCAGCCAGGCTTTTATGCTTCATTCTGCTGATAACCGCAGTGATTCCCGCCCCTGCCGCAGTTGCCAGCGTCAGTGGAAGCAGCGGGAGCAGAACCGTTCCCAGAGTTCCGTAAAGATAGCATTCAGGTGACGGATGCAGCTTCAGCGCATATACCGCCATCCCAGGTATCATGATCAGAAGACACAGCAGCAGGTTTGACACATACATGGTCAGAAAACGGCTGATCACAATGGCTGCCTGTGACACCGGCAGGGAAACCAGAATCTCATAAGAATGCATGGAAAAGATGACACTCCCCGCTTTCAGAAAAGTAAAGATCAGAATAACCAGACTGCACACGGCTGAAAGGTACACCGGAATAATCTCTCCCATTCCCATCTCTGCCAGACCGAAAGAGAGCATCACAACATATGCACACAGCATTCCTCCCAGCACAACCCATGCCAGGGCAAGAGCCAGATAACGTGCCCGTCTGCTTTTATCCTTTGTATGGCGAATCTCATTCAGTCCCAGCAGATTACACAGCTGAATGCGGCTAAGATATTGAATCTGCTTTATCATCGCAGGTCACCTCCATGAATACAGATTCCAAAGATGCTCCCCCGGTCAGTTCCCCGGTATCTCCCGCTGCTACGAGCCGTCCGTTTTTAATAATCACCACTTTATTGCAGAGCTTTTCCGCCACATCCAGCACATGGGTGGAAAAGAAAACTGCAGACCCGTTTTCACACAGCTCATGCATTTTCTGCTTCAGTGTCAGAGAAGCTGCAGGATCCAGCCCCACGAAAGGCTCATCCAGAATGAGCAGCTTCGGTTTGTGGATCAGTGCTCCGATCAGTGCAAGCTTCTGCTTCATACCATGGGAATAAGAAGATATCAGATCTCCCAGTGCCGATATCAGTCCCAGGTCCGATGCTTCTTTTTCAATTCTCTTCTGCCGTACATCTTCCGGTATTCCAAAGATATCCGCCATGAAATTCAGATACTGGATTCCCGTCAGATACTCATACAGATCCGGATTATCCGGCACATACGCCAGCACCGATTTGCAGTACATCGGGTTTGCCCGTACAGAGACACCATCTACCTTGATCTCCCCCTGATCAAAACCGTGAATCCCCACGATACATTTGATCGCGGTGGTCTTTCCTGCCCCGTTGTGTCCGATGAAGCCGCAGATATCTCCGGCTTCCACCTGCAGGCTCAGATTGTCAACCGCCC
>JAEDMR010000224.1 GCA_016302925.1 Bacillota bacterium | reverse complement strand
GCGATGTGCAGCAGAAAGAGAAGATTGCTTTTCTTTTCGCTTTCATCCTGCGGAAGGGTGCAGTATGCAGCAGACGTGCTCAGCCCGAAAAACAGAACCATATTCCGGAGCCAGCAGAGCCAGTCTTCCATGGGCAGCAGATTGTGGAGAAAGTCATTCCGGAAAAAGGCCAGAAAGACAGACTGGGAACTGAAGCAGGAATACGCCGGATTGCTGCAGACCAGGGAGAGCAGCAGGAACACCGTCAGAATCTGCACGGCCCACAGCAGAAGAAAGGTGATCACCAGAGCCAGCACACGGCAGGCGAACAGATTTTGCTTAGATATGGCAAGCCGCTGCAGGCTGTAAGACGGACGCCCCGTGCCGTCGGCGGCAGCCCGGATCAGCAGAATGCAAACTGCGGCGAAGGCAATCCAGAATACCCACCACATGGCGCTTTTTTCCACCAGCTCCTCTAGCCAGAAAGCACCGTCAGCGCGAAGCGTGCCGGTCAATGTGAAAAACAGAATGCCTTCCAGAACCGGCATTGCCGCCAGAACAGGCAGGATGGCCTTCAGGGCTTGCTTTTGGAAAAGTATGATGACTGACATGTTATTTTTCATAATCTCACCCCCCAGTACGATCAGAACGGACCATCCACGTCCGACAGATTTTCCAGTGCCTGCAGCACCCGGTCGGAACGGTACTGATAGGTCTGACGGATCACATCCATCAGACTGCTGCCGCTTTCTTCCAGCATCTGTATATCGTGGTCGCCCGCAATCTGCCCTTGATGAAGCAGCACGGCGCGGCTGATGAAGTCGGATACTTCCTCAATCAGGTGTGTGGACAGCAGCACCGTTTCAGAAGGCTCCAGAATGCCCAGCAGCACCTTATAAAAGTCTTCTCGGTTAAACACATCATTTCCGGCAAAAGGCTCGTCTAAGAGGATATAATCGGCTCCCTGGGACAGGGCCAGAACCACTTCAAACTGGTTTTTCTGCCCGGTGGAAAAGCTGCCGATCCGGCGTCCCGCAGGCAGTGCGAAGAAATCCATCAGCACCTGAAACCGTTTTTCTGAGAATGACGGAAAATGATCTTCAAAAAAAATCCGGTGATCCTTCGCATTGAGCCCCGGGAAAAAGGAATGCTCGCTGGTGCCGAAGGACAGACGGGTGATGTTTTTCCGGGAGATGGGCTCTCTGTCCAGGGTGATGGTTCCCCTGCAGGAAGTCAGGCCCAGGATGCATTTCATCAGAGTCGTCTTACCGGCGCCGTTTTCGCCGAAGAGCCCGACGATTTGGCCGCGGGGCAGGGTGAGGCTGACATTTTTCAGTGCCTGTTTCGTTCCATATTGTTTCGATACGTTTTTCAATTCCAACATAAGATCACACTCCATAACTTCTGCCATTGTCCCGGGGGCAGACACTCCGCCGGGGTGAACAGCAGATACACCATAAAACAGATCAGCAGGACGATCACTGCCGTCAGGAAAATGACGGCAGCCCCGGCCAGGGGAAGGACGAGGCAGCGCCGGTGGCGCTCCATGGGATCCGGCAGCCGCTTCATCAGGTAGATACTTTTGCTGCCTCGATAAAATGAAGCGTAGTTGCCTGCGATTCTGCCAAGCAAAATCAAAAACAGGATCACATGAAACAGAAACATGTGCGCGGTCATCTCCGTGAAATCCGGCATGACGGCATCCGGCCGCAGAATGTGCTGTCCGCCCGTAAAGTAATATAGATTGCTTCGTGCTTGCAGGTAGCGGAGCAGGAAGCATCCGAGCCCATAAACAGATGCAAGCAGAATCTGGCCGGAGAAGCGATTTATCTGTTTTCCCACATCCACGCCGGGTGGTGCATACCGCTCCCATTTTTCAATGAATTTCATGTTCATGGATTCATCCCCCCTTAATCCCAGTATTTCTTCAGCAGGGCAGATGCTTCGTCCAGGGAAAGTCCCATCTGCTTCATGGCGCTGACGATGTTCCGGGCATCTCCTTCCAATAGCTCCTGGCGAATGCGGCGGACCTTTTCTTCGTCCAGCACCATATAGCTTTTCGCTCCTGCATGGGATTGAATCAGCCCCTCATCCTCCAGAAGCCGGTAGGTTTTCTGTACCGTATTGGGATTGACACCCAGAAGTGCAGAAAGGATCCGGCGGGAAGGCAGTTCATCTCCGTCGTCAATGACACCTGCAATAATACCCCGTTTGATATAGAGCACGATCTGCAGATAAATCGGCATACCGTCCTCTAGCTTAAATTGGTCAAAAGTAATCAACAGAGCTGCCTCCCTTCCGAAAGATTTTTATTAAACTGTATTACTCGAATAATACGGTTTGCTTAACTGTATTATATGAGTAATACGGTTATCTGTCAAGAGGCATCCGAAGTAATTCGAAAAAACTGTTCATGTTGTGGCTTGTGCGTTCGACAGGATTTGACAGATTTCTACAAAATCCGACCAGCCGGGGAGATTGCGGACAGCCGAGCATCGCCGACAAGCCGAGGAGATTGCAGACAGCCGAGAATCGTCTCCACGTAAAACACATTTTTTTTACTTTTACGTGGATGTTTTCTTCCATAAAATACAATTTCCAGGACGTCAACCATCAGAGCAACCGGTTTGCAATGTCGTATCATGTCGTTTTCTGTCAAACACTGTCGAAAAAAATCCCATGAATTTCCAATCTTGCCCCCTGCGACGCAACTGCATTACCTTTTTATCCCAATTTCCCCACGTAAAACTGTAATTCTCTCATTTTACGTGGATGATGTAATTTTATTACTGGAATCCATACCATATTCTAACATAAACATATTCTTTTGTATGCAGAATCTTCAATTTTCCAGCAAATAAAAGAGGGCCGCCGCCCTAACGGTTATTTTCCGTTAATGCGACAGCCCCGACAGCCCCGGCACGAAAAAAGCTTATT
>JAEDMR010000036.1 GCA_016302925.1 Bacillota bacterium | reverse complement strand
AAATAGGCATCATAAGTATACATCATATCCACAATCCCGTCGAAGATCTCTCTGTCTGCGGCACGGTTCATCAGAATGTGCTCTGCACCCATCATTTCCGGTACCTCAGTCATATTCATGATGGCGCCCTTCTGAACCATTCTGTCACATAGGGTTCCCAGAAGGGTATTGGCGGTAATGCCGGAGTATCCGTCGGAGCCGCCGCAGTTCAGTGCGATATGCAGCCGGCTGAGGTTGATCGGCGTTCTGCGGTCCTTCTGTACTTCCTGCATGATCTCATCGATGAGTTTCATGCCTTCTTCAAATTCATCCTCCACAGTCTGCAGAGTTAGAGTCCGGATTCTGCGCTTGTCATATTCGCCCAGATAGTCTTCCAGTACAGTCGGGATTGCCATTTCACAGCCGTTGGAAACCAGCAGAACACCGCCGAAGTTGGCGTTTTTCGCGATGCCTGCGATAATCTTGCAGGTGGTGACCAGATCCTGACCGGTCTGGCTGCAGCCGAACTGCTGATCGAACGCGATGATACCGTCAAAATTCTCCGTGGCAGGGTATTTCTCTTCTGCCATCTTTGACAGCTTGCGCAGCGGTCCGTTGGCACAGAACACAGTGGAAATAATGGCCAGATGATTCCGGATGCCGGCACCGTGCTTGCCCCTGTCATAACCCATGAAGGTTTCCTCGGTAGTACCCGGGAAAATGGATAGCGGGTTAAACTCGTAGGTATATTCTTTGGACTTCCCCAGACCGGTCACTTCATTGTGCTCGTGGATCCATTCCCCTTTTTGAATCGGTCTGGATGCATAGCCGATAATATTGTCATATTTGCGGATGGCTTCCCCGGTCTCGAAATCCTTCAGCGCAATCTTGTGAGCATTGGGAATATCATCAAGAAGTACGATGGACTGTCCATCTACAACAACGGTTTCTCCTTTTTTCAGGTCTGTGGTCGCCAGTGCCACCGTGTCCTGCGGATATAATTTTATGGTGCTCATTTTTTCTCCTTCTCTCAACCTCGTAAAAACAACTGAAACATAAGCATACAACGCAAAAAACGTGCCGAAAATGAACAATTGGCCCGGAAAAACGGATTTTGCGGAGAAACGTGAAAATAACCGGGTTCCGGCGTTTCAAACACCTTCGAAAAATCCATCCGTCCGGCTTCTTTTCTGAATCAAAGGTGTATCGGAATGCAGAAACGCATCGAAATCCGCTGCAGCCATGCAGGATGCGGTGGAGGATGCCATGTTTGGCGAGGTGGTAAATGGGTAAAAAATATACAGGTATGTCAGGTAAAACAGAAATCAACAGAAAGAATGAGGGCAGAAACAATGAGTGAAACGATGGAAGTTTTATTAAATCGCAGAAGTGTTCGAAGCTATAAGCCGGATATGGTACCAGAGGAAATCATCCGGCAGATCGTGAAGGTAGGCACCTATGCACCGACCGGCATGGGAAAACAGGCGCCGATTATCCTGGCAGTCACCAACCGGGAAATCCGTGACCGGCTTTCGGCCATGAATGCAAAAATCATGGGAGCAGAGGAGGGAACAGATCCGTTCTATGGTGCACCGGTGGTACTGGTGGTGCTGGCAGACAAATCAATCCCTACCTATGTGTACGACGGCAGTCTGGTCATGGGCAATCTGATGCTGGCAGCCAGTGAGCTGGGGATCGGCAGCTGCTGGATCCACCGGGCCAAGGAAGAGTTCGAAAGCGAAGAAGGGAAGGCCATTCTGAAATCCCTTGGCATCGAAGGCGAGTACGAAGGGATCGGACACTGCATTCTGGGATATGCAGACGGTCCGGTGAACGAGGCCGCTCCGAGAAAAGAAAACTATGTCTATTTTGTAGAATAGTATGTAAAATAGTGAAAATGCAACCGGCGGTTGACGAATTTCCAAGGGTAATTGGTAGTTGTCAACCGCTGTTTGTGTTATACTGAGAGCAGAAAACAGGCCAGGTGCACCAAGGGCTGAATCGAAGAAAGAACTATGAAGAATAAATGACGGAGGATTTCGATGAATTTAGGAGATAAAATCATGACCCTGCGCAGAAAGCAGGGATGGTCACAGGAAGAACTGGCAGGACTTTGCCAGGTCTCCCGGCAGTCTGTATCCAAATGGGAGAGCGGCCAGTCAGCGCCGGATCTGGAAAAAATCCTTGTGCTCAGCCGCATTTTCGGCGTCAGCACGGACTTTCTGCTGAAAGAAGAATATGAAAGAGAACAGATGACACAGGATGAAAACGGCGCACCGGCAGATTTTAAGGCAGCAGATGATGATGGTTCTGCAGACCGACACGAAGAAGTCGTGGCTTGCCGAAGAATCGGCAGAGAAGAAGCTGCTGACTTCCTGGAGCATGAAGCGAGCTGGGCAACCAGAATGGGGTTTGGCGTGATGATGTGCATCCTCTCACCGGTTTTGCTGATTGAATTGTGCGGGCTGGGGAGCTGCGGTGTGATTCCGCTGGACGATAACCAGGGCGGTCTGATCGGCCTCATCTGCTTATTCCTGATTCTGATCTGGCCGGTCATGACCTTTATCCGCTATGGTATCGCAGAGCGGGAGTATGCATTTATTTCGGAAGGAAGGTTTGCCCTGGCCTACGGAGTGGACGTTCAGATCCGGCAGCAGAGAAAGGCGTATCAGCCGGCATTTACCAGAAGCATTACCTTCGGTGTGGCCCTCTGTCTGATTTCCGTGATTCCGATTTTTATCGGTGCCTTCTGGGAACAGGATGTGTTTGAGATTCTGGCAGTGGGATTTCTGCTGATTGTGGTTTCCTTTGCGGTTTATCTCTTTGTCAGTGCTGCCATTACCTGGGGCAGTTACGACCGGCTTCTGAAGGAAGGGGATTATGACCCGAAGACCGGAGAGAATTCCCTGGCAGGAAGGATCGGCGCCGCCTTCTGGCCCCTGGCGGCGGCCATTTATCTGGCATGGAGTTTTCTGTCCGGAGACTGGCACATCACCTGGCTGGTATGGCCGGTGGCAGGCTGCGTCTATGCCGCAATCTCTGCAGCATGCAGAATGGCGGAGAAGGAGTAGAGAATATAGAGAGAATAAAGAAAGGCAGCAATGTAAATATGCAAAGCTGCCTTTTTTCTTTCGGATTGTGACGTACTGTTACAGAACAAGGGATGGTGCGGAGTATACCCGTGCGCCCAGTTCGTTATCCAGCATGTACAGGCTCTTCGGATCGCCGCCGAAGAGTTCGAACTTCTTGATCAGTCCTTCGGCATTGGTTTCTTCCTCGCCCTGTTCCTTGACGAACCAGTCCAGGAACTGCATGGTGCGGAAATCCTTCACAGAGTATGCAGCATCATAGATGGCATGAATCAGACTGGTCACATACTGCTCATGCTTCAGCCCCTCTTCCAGAACAACTTTCGCACTGGTCAGAGCCACTGCAGGCTTGTCGATGGCTTCCAGGACAACCTTTTCACCGTTGTTCTGCAGATACTGCACGAAAAGCATGGCGTGATCGCGTTCTTCCTGTGCCTGAATCTTGTACCAGTTGCCGAAGCCGTCCAGACCTTCGTCATAATAGTAATTGGAAAAATCCAGATACAGATAGGCGGAATAGAGTTCTTTGTTTACCTGCTGATTCAGCAGGTCTGCAACTTTTTTTTCAAGCATTGTTATGTACCTCACTTTCTTATTCTTGTTTTTTCACGAACCGGTTCGATGGCTTCATTGCCGGTCAGATAACGATCATTACATAGCGGCCAGAACTTCATTCATAATCTGTTCCAGCATTTCTCTGCAGCCGCCGCACTTATTGCCTGCGTTGGCAGCTTCGCAGAGATCTTTCAGATTGTCGATGTGCTTTTCTCTGACAATGTCTTCGACTTCTCCGCGGGTTACTTTGCGGCAGGGACAGACGACATATTCTCTTGCGGTTTTATCCATAGCTTTTCTTCACGCCTCCTTACATAACCTATATAAAAAACTATACCACATTTTCACGAAAAACACACGAAGAAAATGGGGTTTTTCTGTTTTGATTTGTGACAGAATGTGGTAGAATAGTAATGCTGGCCGGGCAGGTGTAAAAAATCCGGCTATGGGAAATTATGAAGAAAAGAGATGAACGAAATGATTAAAGTAGACATTTTTTCCGGCTTTCTGGGAGCCGGCAAGACGACGCTGATCAAGAAGTTGATTGATGAAGCATATAAAGGGGAAAAGCTGGTTCTGATCGAAAACGAATTCGGTGAAATCGGCATTGACGGAGGATTCCTGAAGGATGCCGGCGTGGAAATCAATGAAATGAATTCCGGCTGCATCTGCTGCAGTCTGGTAGGAGATTTCGGCCGTGCGCTGCAGCAGGTCATCGACCAGTTTGCCCCGGAACGAATCTTAATCGAACCATCCGGTGTAGGCAAGCTGTCAGACATCATCGAAGCAGTGGAAAATCTTCACCTGGATCATGTCCAGCTCAATGGATTCACCACGGTGGTCGATGCCAAGAAGGCGAAGATTTACATGAAGAATTTCGGTGAGTTCTTTAATAATCAGGTTGAACACGCCAGCTCCATTATCCTCAGTCACACGGCAGGTATGGATGAAGAAAAACTGGAAAAGGCTGTGGAGATGCTGCGGGAGCATAATCCGCACGCAACGATCATCGCCACCGACTGGGAGAAACTGAGCGGCAAGCAGATTCTGGATGCCATGGAAAAGAAAGATACCATCGAGGAAGCACTGCATCATCTGGAAGAAGAACATGAGCATCATCACGACCACGATCATGACCATCATCATGATCACGACCATCACGACCATGACCATGCCCACGACGACCATTGCGGCTGCGGCCATGACCATGACCATCACGACCACCATGACCATGACCATCATCATGACCATGACCATCATCATGATCACGACCATGATCACCATGACCACGACGACCACTGCGGCTGCGGCCATGATCACGACCACGATCATCATGGCCATCACCATGCAGACGAGATTTTCGACAGCATCGGTGTGGAGACCACGAAGAAGTTCACAAAGGAAAAGATCACTGCAGCACTGGAAGCGCTGGAAGATGAGCACACTTACGGTCAGATTCTCCGTGCGAAGGGCATCGTGGAAGCGGAAGACGGAACCTGGATTCACTTCGACTATGTACCAGGCGAGCCGGATGTGCGGACAGGCAGCGCAGGTATCATCGGACGCCTCTGTGTCATCGGTGCCGGCGTAGATCAGGAAAAGATCCATCAGCTGTTTGAAGTATAGGATGTGCCGTTATGATGAGCATGAATGAAATGAAAAACAAAGCCGGGCAGAAAGAGATTCCGGTTTACCTGTTCAGCGGTTTTCTGGACAGCGGCAAGACCACCTTCATTCAGGGCACCCTGGAAGACCCGGCATTTCAGAATGGAGAAGAACGTACGCTGGTTCTGCTTTGTGAAGAAGGAGAAGAAGAACTCCACCCGGCGAAATTTGCGGCAGAAGGCGTGAAGATCGTCACGGTAGAGGAAGAAGAGGAGTTGACTGCTGCCTATCTTTCGGAGCTGGAGAGAAAATATAATATCGACCGGGTTGTCGTGGAATACAACGGCATGTGGATGCTGGACCGGTTCTATGGAGAAATGCCGCCAAACTGGATTGTTTATCAGGAAATGTGTCTGGCGGATGCCACCGTATTCCTGACCTATAACGCCAATATGCGGAACCTGGTTTTCGATAAGCTGAAGTCGGTGGAGACCATCGTATTCCGTAATTTCACCCGGGATATGGACAAGATGGAATATCATAAGATCGTCCGCGCAGCCAGCCGCAGAGCGGAGATCATCTACGAATACGGTGAAAATGATATTGAATTTGATAATATCGAAGATCCTCTGCCGTTTGATCTGGATGCTCCGGTCATCGAAATCGAGGATCGGGATTATGCCCTCTGGTATCGTGACATTACGGAAGAAGAACCGAAGTATTACGATAAGACCATCCGGGTAAAGGGCAGAAGCCTGCTGGGCGGCGGTCTTGCCGATGATGAATTCGTCATCGGACGTCACATCATGACCTGCTGCGTGGAGGATATCCAGTTCGGCGGTCTGGTTGCCAAATATGACAAGGCACAGACCCTGAATCACGGAGGCTGGGTCATCATGACTGCAGTCATCCGAAAGGAATATAACAAAATGTATGAGAGCGAAGGTCCGGTATTCCATGTGCTCGAACTGGAAAAGTGCGAGCCGCTGGAGGATGAAGTGGCAACCTTCTTCTGATATCCACATAGTAATGCAGGTATGTAAACCTGAAACAAGAGCATTTGAAGCGGAATGACCGCCGGAAAGTGCTCTTTTTTTGATAACGTAACGGTACGATGGCCGTTTGCTGTCCTGTATATTGGACACCCTCTCTGATAGAATAAAGATATCAAAAGAGAAAAAGGAGGAAGAACCAATGGAATACATCGTACTGGATTTAGAATGGAATCAGCCGGTATCAAAGTGGAGAACCGTCACCAGCCCGGTCCGGCTGCGGGGCGAGATCATTCAGATCGGTGCAGTAAAGGTACATGAAAAACTGGACATTCTGGATACCTTCAACGTGAAAGTGAAGCCGGTCTATTATACCAGAATGAATAAAAGAGTATCGGATCTGACCGGAATGCAGGCTGCAGATCTGGAGGACGGACTGGCTTTCCCGGATGCGGCCGAGCAGTTTCGACCTGGTGCGGCGACTGTCCGTTTGTGACCTGGGGACCGGATGATGTGCGGATGCTGGAGGATAACCTGCTGATTCACGATATGGATCTGGACTGGCTGCCTGCTGCCTATGATGCCCAGATGATCTTCGACGATCAGGTGACCATGGAAGGACGGCAGTATGCCCTGAACTACGCCATGTTCTTTTTCGGCGTAAAGCCGCTGGCAGCCCACGACGCCCTCAATGACACCATCAATACGGTGAAGGTACTGCGGAATCTCAGCTTTCTCCGGGGAATTCAGGATCAGATGGGCTACTGTGCACTGGAAGCGGTATAGAACTGCATAGGGGGAGAACCGGTTGCACCTGCAGGGCGAATGGGGTATAATAGAACATGCGCAGGAACTCTGCGGGGAACCTGACACCAGGACGAAATGAGGAGGCTGGAAGAGTGGATTTTGAGACGATGGGATTCGCCGGATATCCGGAGGACGAAGAAGAAATCGATGAAGAGCTAGAAGAACGCCTTATGCGGGTTGCCGCCTGCATGAGCATGCTGCCGGGGGATGAATTCGACGAAGACATGTTCGAAAACGCCTGCTATATGGCCAATGTGGATCCGGAGGATTTCTCCGAAGCAGATCTGAACAAGCTGATGGAAATGATGTGAGGAAAACTGCATGTATGAAGCGTTTCTGCGGGAAATGTCCCTGCCTCCGGAGCTGGTGATCAAGGGCTATATTCCCGGTGAGCCGGACTGCAATTACGAAAAATATATACTGGAATTTCTCAATGGGTCGGACTGGTTCATGAAAAAGACGAAAGGGCAGCCCTTCTTTCACCCTGCCAGCGAAACCCACGGAGAATGCGACTGCATTTCCGGGGCATACAGCCTGGATCTGAAGCTGGTCCTCAGCAATTCAGAGCTTCGGAGGAAGAGCAGACCCCGGGATTCCGGACAAAATCCGGTCACCCGGCTTCATGCTGCGCTGCGGAATTACGATGTATCCGGGCTGAAGGTGCTGGACAGTCTGCAGTGCGGGGATGAGGAAGGCCAGATCTGTACCTTCGAAGAGCGGATGGAACGGGACGTAAAATTCTTTCTGAATAATCTGGAGACGAAAAAGCATCTGCTCCTGTTCCATGGTTACGAGATGTTTTTTGATACGGAAGAGAGTCTGGATTTCGGCACTGCCATGGGGGAAATGGAGACGGCGCTGAACTTTGACTTCCGTGAATCAATGAAATACCGGGACCAGAAGGTTGGTATGGAAACCTATATGGGCTGCTTTTACGAGCAGTTTTTCGTCATGTTCCGGTGGATACCGGAGACCGCAGGCTTTCGCTGGATCGACCGGGTGGAAAAGGAGAAAAGCCCGGTTTATCTGAAGTTATGCAGCTATATCAGGGGGGAAGAAAATGGGGAAATTGATTGAGAAGAAGAACGAAAAAAAGACGGCATGCAGAACGGTGCTGTTCATCATCTGTCTGGTCGGTATGATATTCTGCCTGACCGGCTGCGGCGCTTCGGAGAAAAAGCTGCCGGGGACAGAGGATGCGTCACTGCTGAAGCCGTTTCTGGGCGGCTGGCAGTGTGAAGAAACGCCGCTGGAGCGGCAGGACATCTATACCGGATATCTGCACCTGGAAGTGCAGGATGACAGCAGCTATTCCATGTATGATATCGGCGCCGGAAACCCGGGCATCGAAGGAACGCTGGAAATACAGACCGAAGATACCATGGTGATCCATATTCATGAGACTGTAGATACAGATCTCCCGAATGGATGGGAAACCATGTCCATGGATCAGCCGCTGACATACCGGTTCACGGAAGACGGGAAGCTGGAAATGAGCCTTGCGGACGGTGAGGAGACGGTGACTCTGGTGTTCGGGCGGTCGTGCTAACGAAGGCCGCCGTGCCGGGACAGAAACAGAGAGAGGAAAACGATGAGTTACGAAATCGATATCAGAGAAGAACTGATCATTCATAATGTCAACGAAAAAACCAGGACTGCCGCGGCCAGACTGACGGATTACATTCGGCAGTACAATAAGATGGACGGATTAAGCGGCATGCAGATTTATGCCATGGAGCTTGCAGCCGACGAAAAGATCGCCTGGGCGGACGATGAAATCAGTTCGAAAGAATGCGGATATATTTTTACCGATACTGCCACAGGTGCGCCTCTGGTGAAGCTGATCGAGGAAGACTATACCCACTGGGATGAAGAGGAGGATGTGCAGGTGATTCTGAACCATCTGGAAACCGCACGGGAGATCACGCTGCGCATGGACTGCAGCCTGCTGGTAACCTCCGAGACATCCTACGGTGTGGCATTCTGGCAGGAATACCTGGAGCGGATGGAACCGGAAGACATCGGTTCATACATCACCTACCGCAGTGCAGAATTCTATACGCCGGATGAACCGGTCTGTTTCTATGCTTATATGGACGGAAAATGCGAAACGCCGGAGTTTGCGGAGGGCGTGGATGCGGTTTCTGACTGCCGGGCCTGGCACAGCTACTGCCTGAAGATGAAAATCGAAGGACTACAGCGCGAGGAGGATGCAGAACGCCTGGCAGTGCTGGTGGACGATTTTTCTGCGAAGTATGACCTGGAAACCGTGTCTTCGGATATTGCAGACGGCAGTTTCACCATGGATGAGGAGATGGGGCTGCTGGAAGGCGAGGAGAAGACGCTGATTCACGATCTGCAGCAGCTTGCTGACTTCACTGCATCGATCGGCGCTGCATTTTCTCTTCGCGGGGAATTCTTCTCCGATACCGGAGACTTTGAATTTATGTCCCTCGGTGCGGAAGAGGGAAAGGTGCGGGCGAAAAGCTGTAAATTTTAACGGAATGGGGCTATCGCTTTATGACAATCAAATGTCAGAGCAGCAATTCTTGACCATGGAATAATATGTAAAACAATACAGTAATAAAATTACATCCACCACGTAAAATGGCAATTTCGCAGTTTTACGTGGGAAAATT
The DNA here is from genome assembly GCA_016302925.1 of Bacillota bacterium. GTDB lineage: Bacteria > Bacillota > Clostridia > Peptostreptococcales > Anaerovoracaceae > RGIG7179. The sequence continues at coordinate 3,776 of JAEDMR010000036.1, read as the reverse complement.
GGGATAAAGAGGAAATGCAGTTGGGCCGCAGGTGGCAAAATTGGAAATTCATGGGTTCAATTTCGACGGGTTTAGACAGAAAACGACACCGTTCGACATGCAAGTCTGTTGCTTTGATTGCCGAAAGCCTCGAAATCACGCTTTGCGGAAGAAAAAACTCCACGTAAATTTGAAAAAAATCCATTTTACGTGGAAGCGGTGGCAGTCATGGAGTTGGAGAGGCTCTGATATCATGAAATGCAGAAGGTGCTGAAAATGTGTGAAGAAAAGAACGCAACAATGAAATCGTCCGTTGCTGATATTGAAGATGCCATCCGCCAGCTGGCAGAATATCAATCCGCAAGCCGCGGTGAAGAACAAGCGGTCGAAGACGCCGAAAGACAAAGAGATCTGGTAATCGCTGTTCTGGAATCTGTCCGCCGGGCTATGAACGGAGACAAAAGCTTCATCCTTCCGGTGGAGATTCCGGAGGATGCCTTTGACATTGATGACCCGGAAAAGCTGAAACCTGGTGACACTCTTACCGCGAAAGAAGAAATCCACTTCAAGCAGCGCTCCCTGACCATGAACGGCGGCGAACTGGTGCTGCCTGTCTTCACAAGTCTTTCAGAGGTTGAAAAAGGTCAGCCGACATCCACCATCCCGATGGGCATCGAAGGGGTGCTGGAACAGGTGATCATGGGGCAGAAATTCAGCGGCATCATCATCAACCCGTGGGATCAGCCCTTTTATCTGCCGAAGGACTTCATTCAGATGATCTTCGAAGGAAATCTGCCGGCAGAAGGACAGAACGCCATCTGCATCGATGTCATGGATATCACCAGGGCAGAGACCATGTGCATCGTCAATGCAGCCAACTGCAGTCTTCTGGGAGGCGGCGGGGTGGACGGCGCCATTCACCGGGCAGCAGGACCGAAGCTTCTGGAAGAATGCAGGACTCTGGGCGGCTGCGAGACCGGCGAAGCGAAGCTGACCTCAGGCTATAATCTCCCGGCAAAATATATTATCCACACCGTTGGTCCTGTGTATTCGGGGTCTCCGGATGACGCAAGGCTTCTGCGCAGCTGCTACTGGAACAGTCTGGAGCTGGCACGTCAGAACGATATTCACAGCATCGCGTTCCCGGCCATTTCCACCGGCGTTTACGGATATCCGCCGGAGGAAGCAGCCAATGTGGCCCTTCGGACTATCAACAACTGGATGCAAGTAAACCCGGACTACGGTATGGCTGTGCTGGCGGCGTGCTTCGATCAGAGAACGAAAGATTTATACGAAAAAGTCTGGTCCGACATAGAGAAAAAGAATGCAGAGCGGATTTTGCCCCGGGACAATTCGGACGGCATGCTGGAAGACGCCATCGCCTATGCGGCAGCCTGCCATAAGGGCGCTGTGCGAAAAGGCACGGACCGGCCGTATATCCTGCATCCCGTGGAGGCTTTGCAGATTCTTTCCTCCATGGGCGCCGACCGGAATCTGCTGATCGCCGGCATTCTCCATGATGTTTTGGAGGACACTGACGCCACTCTGCGGGATATTACAGATCGGTTTGGTCCTGATGTGGCAGCTCTGGTGAATAGTCACACGGAAGACAAGCGGCAGATCTGGTATATGCGAAAGCTCCATACCATTCACAAACTGCCTGCGGAAAACATCCGGAGCAAGATGCTGACTCTGGCGGATAAGCTTTCCAACCTCCGCAGCCTGTGGCGGGATTACCAGACGGCGGGCGAGGCACTCTGGAGCCGGTTCAATGCACCGAAGCACATGCAGGCCTGGTACTACAGCAAGGTGCAGGACGGTCTGGCGGAGCTGCAGGACGATCCGGAAACCGCCGATGCTTACTGGGAAATGGTGGGACTGTATCAGGCGCTGTTTGAGGAAGCGGAAAGCAAATGAGTCAGTTGAGCAGGAAAAAAGTAAATCATTTTGAGATAGAAGAAATAATAAGTGGAGATAATCTGTAACATGACCAATTCAGCCCATGCAGCCCTTCGAAAGGGTTTTGAAACAGCATTCATAGACAGAAACCTGCAATCCAATCCGGACCTGCAACCACAGTTTATATCCAATGATTATAAGCAGGGAAAAAAAGTGCTGTCCTCCATTGAAGAGGAGCTTTTGGCATGCGATGAATTCAGCATGAGTGTTGCTTTCATTACGATTGGAGGATTGACACCGCTGCTGCAAACCCTGGAAACACTAAGACAGCGTGGGGTAAAAGGACGAGTATTAACTACCGATTATCTGAATTTCAGTGATCCAACTGCATTGGAAAAGCTGGCATCACTCGATAACATTGAACTCCGCATGTTCCGAACCGAGGAGGCCGGTGAGGGATTCCATACGAAGGGATATATGTTTAAGCGTGAGGATGTTTACCACATTATCACCGGCAGTTCCAACATGACTTTGAAAGCGTTGACTCTGAATCGGGAATGGAACACAAAACTGATTTCTACGGAAGAAGGTGCTTTTGCGACAGATCTTCTGAGAGAATTTGAAGACTTATGGGATTCAAATTATACGTATGCATTTCAGGATTTCATCGATACGTATCGAACGGCTTACAGCGTCGCGAAGGAACAGAGAAGAATCACCAAGCAGGCTGCAGTTCCTTCTCTCCAGAATTATAGATTGAAGCCGAATTCCATGCAGGTGGAATTTATCAATCGTCTGGAAAAGATCCGCGCTGATGGAGAAGGAAAAGCGCTGCTGATCTCTGCAACCGGTACCGGAAAGACCTACGCCTCCGCTTTCGCAATGCGTGAAGAAAAACAGAACAGAGTATTGTTTCTGGTGCACCGTGAACAGATCGCAAGGCAGGCAATGGGCAGTTACCGCAATGTTTTCGGAGAAACAAAGACGTTTGGATTATTATCCGGAACCTCAAAGGATTTTGATACAGACTATTTGTTTTCTACCATGCAGATGATGGCAAAGCCGGAGATTATGCAGCGTTTTGATCCGGAGGAATTTGATACGATCATCATTGATGAAGTGCATCGTGCGGGTGCAGATAGTTATCAAAGAATCATGCAGTACTTCCGGCCCAGGTTCTGGCTGGGTATGACTGCCAGTCCGGATCGAACCGATGGCTTTGATATTTACGGATTGTTCGACCATAATATTGCCTATGAAATTCGGCTTCAGAAAGCTTTGGAAGAGAACCTGCTCTGCCCATTTCATTACTTTGGAATCACCGACATTGAGATTGACGGTGCGGCTTTTGATGATGCATCGAACTTGCGGGATTTCAATCGTCTGGTGTGCGATCAGCGTGTGGACTATATTTTGCAAAAGGCAGAATACTACGGTCATAGCGGCGATCGTGTCAAAGGACTGATTTTCTGCAGCCGAAAAGAAGAGGGGCGTGAACTTTCTGTCCGGTTTAACGAGCGGGGGTATCATACTCTATTCTTGAGTGGCGAAGATTCGCAGGATGATCGTGAAGCGGCCATCCGCAGGTTGGTGGATGACGACCATCCGAAGCGACTGGATTATATCTTTTCAGTGGATATTTTCAATGAAGGTGTGGATATTCCTGAAATCAACCAGGTGATCATGCTGCGTCCGACGGAAAGTCCGATTGTTTTCGTGCAGCAGCTGGGCCGAGGTCTGCGAAAGGCAAATGATAAGGAATACGTGGTGATCCTTGATTTCATCGGAAATTACACCAATAACTTCATGATTCCTCTGGCACTCTACGGCGACCGAAGCTATAACAAAGACACCATACGCCGCTGCGTCATGGAAGGAGCCAGAGTGATTCCGGGAAG
>JAEDMR010000223.1 GCA_016302925.1 Bacillota bacterium | reverse complement strand
GCGTCGTGATGTGGATTTTTAATTATCAATGTTCAACTTATTATTGCAATCTACGCATTTTTAAAAAAAATCTTTGATATTGTTGAGTTAGACAAGGCAAACCCCAATGGCAGAGAGCTCATACATCTTCCATGAATCAACGAAAACGTTTTTCAATTACCATATAGATACACCCGCCAAGTAAATACGCCGCGATATCTAACGGGTCTGAAACTGCTCTGCTTAAATACAGCGGTGTGATATACTCCCAGAAAATTCCGCATCCAAACACAAATAATACTGCCGGCATCATGTGGCGAGTCGTTCTGCGTCCTGACCAGGCAAGAAGCAGATTCAGAAAACATAGAATCCATGCTCCGGCCAAAATATCAGCTCCATAGCTGGCAAAGAACCGGTGCAGGGCTTCTGCATCCTGCATCCGCTCCGCGAAACGTTCAAGTTGCGGAATCAGAAGAAACCGGTTCAGTGCATACAGTCCGCTCAGACTCAGCAGTACAGACAAACGTTTCATCACAGGAAAGACAGCACGATAATGGTCAGCACAACAATGAGAATAATGCCGCCTACACCAATACTGTTATCTTTTTTATATACGTACGTCGGTATGCCCATAACGTCCTCTTTTAAGATCAGTTTCTCATCTGGTTCTCCCTGGTCCTCCACGATGTGCAAAGAGAAATGTTTGGGATTTATCCGAGCTGCAATCCAGCGAGCAGCCACATCGGACAGGTTTCGTTTCAGCACTTGTCGTTTCGTGGTGTCATATAAGCGATTTATCTTTTCTTCATCGGTGATACCGCAGTATTTGATTAGCTCTGCTTTTGAATCATAAAAATCAGCACCATTCTCCGCGATGCTTATCATTGCATAACGAGGTCCCTTATCCTGATAACCTGTCATCGGGAATTCGCAAGCAAGGCACAGGCTCCCTTTTACTTCTCTCCCACAGCATGGACAGTATTCTGATTCACCTGTTGATTCAGTATCAGCTTCTGCCGACGACTCTGCTGCAGTTTCTGTCTTTCCCAGCAATTCGTCCACACTGACACCCAATGCATCGGAAATGGAAAGCAAATCCTTAATTGGAGGTTCTGCATCTCCATTCTCCCACTGAACGACAACATCCAAGTTCACACCGATTTTTTCAGCCAGTTCTGCCTGTGTCAGATGTTTTTCAAATCGTAATCTGGTCAGATTTTCCCTGAAATCCATAATTGTTACCCCCATTTCATATACTTCACGAAATTATACAAACTGAAGTGTCTGTCAGATTGCATTTATTATATCGAATCCTTCAGAAATTGTAAAGGGCAGGTGATTTCGAAATGCAAAGAGCGGATCCCGCATCCCTGCGACACCCGCCCCATCCATTCAATATTTACATTTTAATTCATCAGCGACGCAGCCAGGTTCATTTTCTGCTCTGCCAGATCCTTTATACTGTAGACAACCAGGATACGGTCACAGCCGGAAGCCAGCGATGTCACATCCTCCCGGAAATAGCGCGGATCCACCATGGTGATATGCTCATAGTCTCCCATCAGGTACGGCACGAAGGAGTTAGCGAAGGAGTCCTTGATGACCAGTACTGCACCATCTCCTTCCATGCAGGTGATATCCACCCGGTCATAGTTTCCGCCGAAGTATACCGCATATTTGTCCTTTGTTTCCAGCTTTTCCTCAAAATAGATCGAGTCGTACGTTTTCCCTTCGATTTCCACAGTGCACTCTGCCCGGCGAGAATAAGCCGGCGTCAGGATGGTATCAGTGCCCAGCGTATTCAGCAGAACCTTAGAGTACAGCGTTCCGTGGAAATCATCTGAAAGCAGTGTGGGCTCTGTCATATCATAAGTCAGCGGAGAAACATTCACACCTAAGTTGGACAGCCAGGCTTTATACCCCAGAAATGCGCCGTAGTTGGTCCAGTGATGATCGCTTTTGAAGAAGACGCCGCCGTTCGCCCCTTCCGAGCCGCCAGAGCCGTTCGACCCTTCCGCAGCTCCCTCTTTCATCGTCTGCCGCAGATCGATGAGGCTGTCTCCCAGGATTTTTTCTGCCTCCTCAAATGCCTTTTCTTCATCAAACCGCAGTGCATGGTCCGGCAGTGACTCTTCATAGACAGATGCTGCAGACGGAACGATCAGCACGTCCATGGGAATCCCTGCATCATCCCGGACCTGCGCCAGCTGATTCAGATTCCGGACATACTGATTCCAGTCGAAATCTTCCTCGGTGATCCGTTCCACAGCCCGGCCGTCCTCACATAGATAAATCCCATTCATATCCCGTACCCCGAGAGAGGCTTCTGTCATGCCTTTCAGCCGAACCCAGGCTTCCCGGCCGATAATCTGGTCTGAAAGATAACTCTCCGCATCCTCGGAAAACTGACCGCTGAGAATGTTTTCGGCTGTCAGCTTCGGTGCCTTCTGGAGATACCGGTTTTCGTTGGGTGAAAAATCCACATCCGGGGTCAGCAGCGTTCCGATGGAAAGGGCCAGCAGCAGAGCTGCGGAAACAGAAATTAAAATCACATTATTTTTTTTCATCTCCGCACCCCCCTAAAATCTGAAATACAGGAACGGATTATACGATCCGCTCACCAGAAACGCAACAGAAAATACCATAAGCACCAGAAATCCTGCAGATTCCACTGCGCCCAGTAAAATCTCACGGCCCGACAGTTTATCTCGAACCAGAGCAGAGATTTTGGCAGGCAGGCGGGTGGAACCAATGATGCAGGCAGCCAGCAGCCAGATCCGGCTGGTCAGGTAATACCAGAATGCGTCATCCGTCAGATGACCGGACGCGCCGAACATCATGGAAAAATACGTTCCCACCTGTCCCAGGTCTTCAATGGCGAAGATCACCCAGCCGCAGGCGATGAGAACCAGTGCATACAGGTGGCTGAAAAAAGCAGGTGCCTTTTCCAGAATCCGCAGCAAAAACAGTTTTTCGATGATCAGAATTA
>JAEDMR010000222.1 GCA_016302925.1 Bacillota bacterium | reverse complement strand
AACTCTTTTCATGTTCTTTCTTTCCTGCATCTGCCGGATTGGAAGCTAAGAGGAAAGCAGGTGAGAGTCCTGCACGGTACCCGCCGCTGTATGGGAGGAGTTCCGGCCGAATGCCACTGGAAACGCGTTTTTCGGGAAGGCGGTCAGGGCGATGAGACCTGAGTCAGAAGACCTGCATGAAAAAACTGAGGGCCGCGGTGACTCGGCTGAATCAGAGGAAAGCACTGGAAAAACGGGCTGCAGCTTTTGCTGCAGCTTTTTTTGTCGAAGAAAGCAGAATGGGAAGGTAACATGGACGAAAAAGAACTGGAAAAGCAGCTGAAAAGAAAGAAATTGCGAAAATATATCATACTGGTACTGGCAGCTGCCATGGTGCTTTACGGCATCGTGCATCTGACCGTGGAAGGAAAGGATGCGAAACTGGCCGACGGGCAGGGAAATCTTCCGGCTGCGGACAATCTGACGGCGGACGGAGAAGCGGACAACCTGACGGCGGACGAAGACGCGGACAACCTGACGGCGGACGAAGACGCGGACCACAGCCAGTCGGAGACTGAAGAGCACGAAAAGAGCGAAGATGTCGGCGATGCGGAAAAAGAGATTGCCTCCGGAAGCAGCGGATCAGAATCTGCGAAAAAAGATCCTGCCGGAAGCAAGGATGCCGGCGGCAAAACGCCGCAGCAGCTGAAGGTGGACAACAGCGAGGATCCAACGGCTTCCAACAGCGGCAACAGTGCGTATCGGCCGAAGGAGCCGGAGAATGTGACGGTGACCATCAGCATCAGCTGTGCGACCCTAGCCAGTGACATGAGCAAGCTGGAAAATCCGGCGATCCGGGATTACATTCCGGAGGATGGGTGGATCCTGAAAACCGTGTCTTACGCAGGGACCACAGAGAACACCGTGTTTGATGTGCTCAACACCGTCTGCCGGAACAATGACATACAGCTGGAATTCAGCTATACGCCGCTGTATGAATCCAATTACATTGAAGGTATCAATTATCTGTATGAGTTTGACGGCGGAAACCAGTCCGGATGGATGTACAAGGTGAACGGATGGTTCCCGAATTACGGCTGTTCTTCCTATTATCTCAGCGACGGGGATGTGATCGAATGGGTCTATACCTGTGATCTGGGAAAAGATGTGGGAGACAATTCCATGGCGGACTGAAAATGAAAGGAAGAAAAATAAGATGAAGAAAAAAGCGATATCCATACTTCTGAGTCTGATACTGGCGCTGACGCTGTGTCTGGGCAGTATCGGCAGCGCATCTGCTGCATCCTACAGCGGAACGAAGACCATCATGGAAAAGGTCGGCACCAGCCTGTATGCGAAAGTAAAAACACCGGCATTCGGCCCCATCGGCGGAGAGTGGCTCATGTACGGTTTCGCAGAAGCGGGCTTCAAGCTGCCGGATGCTTATGTGAAGTCCTATCAGCAGACGGTGGAACAGGCGCTGGAGGACGGATACCGGGGACAGAAGGGAATTCTGCATGACAGAAAATATACAGAGTATTCCCGAGTCATCATCGCATATTCCGCACTGGGACTGGATCCGACGAATATCCGCGGATACAACATGGTGGAAAAGCTTGCGGATTTTGAGAAGGTCATCTGGCAGGGAATCAACGGACCGATCTTTGCACTGCGGGCCCTGGACAGCGGAAACTACCAGATTCCGAAGGTCAGCGGAATCGAAAATGTGACGACTCGCCAGAAGCTGGTGGACTGTATTCTGGATAATCAGCTGTCTGACGGCGGATGGGATCTCGGCGGCAAAACGGCGGATCCGGATCTGACAGCCATGGCGCTGGAATCACTGGCACCGTATTATCTGCAGACGAAAGTAAAGAAGGCTATGGACCGTGCCATCCGCTGCTTATCTGAGATGCAGCAGGCAGACGGCGGCTATGCCAGCTACGGCACCGCCAGTCTGGAAAGCTGTGCGCAGGTGGTCAGCGCACTGTCCAATGTGGGAATCAATGCCAATACGGACAGCAGATTTAAGAAGAACGGCAAGTCGGTCCTTGATGCCATGCTGACCTATTATGATGAAAAAGAAGGCGGTTTCCGCCATGTGAATACAGCCGGCGGCGGGTATGAACCTGTCGTAAACCAGATGGCCACAGAGCAGGGCTACTACGCACTGGCACAGTATTTTGAGAGCGTACCGGGTCAGACGGCCGGTGTGAAAGTGTCCTGCACGAAGACGAAAAATCTGAAGGTAACATGGACCGGTCAGAATATGGCAGAGGGATACCAGATTGTGACTGCATCCAACAGCAGCTTCACGAAATCCGTGAAGAAAACGACGGTATCGGCCGGCACTGCGAAAACGCAGACGAAGACCATCTCCGGCCTGACGAAAGGAAAAACATATTACGTGAAGGTACGTGCGTATAAGACTGTAAACGGCAGGAAGGTGTACGGACTGTACAGCAGCGTGAAGAAAGTGACTGTAAAATAGATGAAAGGAATTCTGAAACATGGACTGGGAGAGAGCAGCAGTTTTGCTTCCTTCCACCCGGCCGTAAATTTCATATATTTCGCGCTTGTCATCGGAATCACCATGTTCAGCATGGACCCGGTATTTCTGGCTGTGACGCTGGCAGCAGGATGGTTCTGGTCGCTTCTGCTTTCCGGGAAGAAAGCAATGAAATTCAATCTGCTGCTGACATTACCCATTGTGATCGTCATGGCTGTGGTAAATACACTGTTCACCCATAACGGTGCCACGGTGCTCTTTTATCTCAACGGCGGAAGAATCACCCTGGAGGCCTTCCTGTACGGTCTGGCCGCAGCTGCCATGATTTCGGCGGTTATTATCTGGTTTTCCTGCTTCAATGTGGTCATGACATCGGATAAATTCATTTATCTGTTCGGGAAGGCGGCGCCGGTGCTCGGTCTGACCCTTTCCATGGTGTTCCGGTTTCTGCCTCTTCTCAAAATCCGCTATCAGGAGATCTCCATGGGGCAGA
>JAEDMR010000035.1 GCA_016302925.1 Bacillota bacterium | reverse complement strand
GTCCATCGAGAAGAATTATTCCGGGCTGGAAGAGCACAGAAATATCATCCGGGCGATCTTCGACGAAGATGAGGACCGGCTGAAAGCCTGCCTGAAAGCCCACATCGACAATGCGCTGCAGGCCATCGAAATCATCATAAAGACGGACAAAATGCTCTGAACCGCAGGGCATTTTTCGTTTTCCTGCAGCGAACCGGCAGCAGACATCAAGCCGACATTAGAACACAGAGAGGAAAGTGCACCATGAAAAAAATACTGTTATTCCATATGAATATGCCAAGAATCGCGGAGATTTCGGCGGTATGCAGAGGCCTTGGCATAGAAGTGCAGCCGGTTGCACCGTCCGAATACGGACAGAGCCTGGGAAAGCTGGCAGGCATGATTCTGCCGGAAGGAATGGGGATGCCGGGTGGAATGGGGATGCCGACTCCCCCACCGGACAAAATCCGCATGCCCGGCTCCGGCATCACGTCGGAGATGCTTGTGTTTGCGGGGATGGACCAGCCGGAGGTTTTCGCATTCCTGCAGGCACTGCGGGAAGCGGGCATCGGGCCGGTTGCACTGAAGGCAATGGTCACGCCGTTCAATGCATGCTGGAGCCCGGAGGCGCTGTTTCAGGAACTGGAAAAGGAACATGCGGCCATGACGAAAAAGGTTTGAAAACCGCAGGAAGACCGTGTAAAATAGACATATCAAAGATACAGGAGGTTCCCTATGTTTTACAATGATAAAATCTGGATCGGTGATGCTGCCGGTGAAAAGGTGTGTATCGAACCGAAAATGGCAAACCGCCACGGCCTGATTGCCGGCGCTACCGGAACAGGCAAGACCATCACATTAAAAGTACTGGCAGAATCCTTCAGTGACGCAGGCGTGCCGGTGTTCCTGGCCGACATCAAAGGGGATCTGTCGGGCATGTGCCGGCCGGGTGTGGACAGCGAGGATATGCAGAAGCGGATCAGCAAATTCGGATTAGAGGAGTGCGGTTTCCGTTACCAGTCCTATCCGTCTGTGTTCTGGGATATCTACGGCAAAATGGGAATTCCTGCCCGGACCACCATCTCGGAAATGGGGCCGGTGCTTCTGTCCAAGCTGATGGATCTGAACGATACCCAGTCAGACATTCTGACCATCGTGTTCAAGATTGCAGATGACCAGAATCTGCTTCTGATTGATACGAAGGATCTGAAATCCATGCTCCAGTACGTGGGAGAGCATAACGATGAATTTTCGAAGGAATATGGAAATATCGCCAAACAGAGTGTGGCTGCCATCCTGCGGGATGTGGTGGCGCTGGAGGCGCAGGGCGGCGAAGAATTTTTCGGCGAACCGGCACTGAACCTTTCCGACTGGTTCTTCGGCGGAAGCGGCGGCAAGGGACCGATCAACATTCTGGACTGCCGTCAGCTGGTTCATGACACGACGCTGTATTCCACCTTCCTGCTGTGGCTTCTTTCGGAACTTTTCGAGACCCTGCCGGAAGTGGGAGATATGGATAAGCCGAGGATGGTGTTCTTCTTTGATGAAGCCCATCTGCTGTTCAAGGACATTTCCAAGGCGCTCCGGTCGAAAATCGAACAAGTGGTGAAGCTGATCCGTTCCAAGGGTGTCGGCGTCTACTTCATCACCCAGTCACCGAAGGATATTCCGGACGAGGTGCTGGGCCAGCTTGGGAACAAAATCCAGCATGCCCTTCGTGCCTATACTCCGGCGGAGGAGAAGGCGGGCAAGGCGGCTGCCGCATCCTTCCGGGCCAATCCGGACTTCGATACCTATGAAGTGCTGACCAGCCTGGGAACCGGGGAAGCCCTGATTTCCGTACTGGATGAAAAGGGAATTCCGGGCATCGTGAAACAGTGCAGGATTCTGCCGCCGCAGTCCATGATGGGACCGATTACCGATGAGGAAAAACAGAAAGAAATCGTAATGAATAACCTGTATCTGAAATATCAGGATGCAGTGGATCGGGACTCGGCCTATGAATTCTTCCAGAGAATGGAGAAGGAAGAAGTCATCCGCAAGCAGCAGGATGCAGAAGCCCAGGCCGCCGCCAAAGAGCAGGCAGCTGCGGCAAAAGCAGAAGAAAAAGCAAGGCTGGCAGAAGAAAAGAAGCGGCTGAAGGAAGAGGAACGACTGGAACGCGAGGCGAAGAACCGCCGGAAGCAGGTGGCATCCACGGCAGCCGGCACCATCGGACGGGAACTGGGCAATGCCATCGGCAAGTCTGTCGGCGGCAGCTTCGGAAAGAAACTGGGCGGTAACGTAGGTGCGTCTCTTGCCAGAAATATTCTGGGCACATTCTTGAAATAAACAGAAAAAAAGGAGCCGTCAGCTGACGGCTCCGTCGGCTCTGGCATCGGCCAGAATTCCGGCAAGGATGATGATAAATCCGGTAAGGACCAGAAGACCCGGATATTCGTGAAGAAAAAGGGCGACCCACACAGGTCCCAGAATCATTTCCCAGAGGGCAATGACAGAAGCCTTCTGCGGAGTAACCCGGCGGACTCCCATGTTGTACAGGGCATAGCCGAGACCGATCTGTACGATGCCCAGGATCAGGATGATGGTCCATTCCATTCCGGTCAGTGTGCCCAGGTCTGTAAACTGAGGCGGCAGGAAGAAAAAGATAAACATCCCCGTAAAGAGGTTGGCCAGGGCCGTCAGTCCCAGCGGATTGTCACCCGCAGATTTCTTGGCACCCACTGTCATGAATGCAAAGGAGATGCTTTCAGTCAGGGCAATCAGGTTTCCTGTCATGGAGCTTCCGGAGATGCCGGAGAGCATGAAGATGATCACACCGACAGTGATCAGAACTACCGGAAGGATACGTTTTCGTTCCAGCTTCCGGCTTGCGATGGTGGAGGCCAGGAAGAGCCACACGATGCTGGCGTACTGCATGCCGATGGCAATGGCCGCGGAAGTCCGGCGAAGCGCCAGAACGACGCCAAGGCAGAGGCAGGCGTAGGAAACCAGATAAACGGCAAGCCACGGAGACCAGTGAAGCTTCGACAGCCGGAGAAATGGAAGCAGAACCACGCCAGCGATGAGAGAACGCAGTCCGCAGGTCAGCAGTGCGTCCACCGCAAGAAACTTGACCAGAGGCGCATTGAGACTCCAGAAGAGTGCGCCGAAAAATACCAGCATGGACCCGGAAAGGGGAAGCTTTTGATTCATGTGTGTCACCTCGAAAACAGAAAAAACACGGCACGGCAAAAAGCCGGGCGCATAGATTTTGTTCCTGAAAATAATCACGATTAAAAAATAATCGTGATTAGATTATAGACGGAGGCAGTCTGTCTGTCAACATGCTTTTGCGAAAGGAAGGTTCATGGAGGAGTTAAGCGTAAAAAAGAAACGTGTTATGATGCTTTTCATTGAGGCGGCGGAGGGGCTGCTGCGAAAGGAGGGTCCCGGGGGGCTTTCCATCCGGAAGGTGGCATCGGAGGCCGGGTATAACAGTGCGACGCTGTATAACTATTTTCAGGATCTGGAGCATCTGACTCTGTTCGCATCGGTACGGTACCTGCGGGAGTATGTGGCGCTGCTGGAAAAGAACCTGACGGAGGACATGAATGCCTTTCAGCGGTACCGGATGATCTACCGGTGTTTCAATACCTGTGCGTTCCGGGAACCGGAGATATTCCACGGCATGTTTTTCGGTCGGCACAGCGGACTTCTGGGCGAGGTGCTGCAGGTCTATTATGAGCAGCTGTTTCCACAGGAACTGGACGGTCTCAGCGGGCAGATGAAGCAGATGCTCCGGCTGGGGACCATGTACGAGCGGGACAGTCTGGTGATGAAGGATCTGGTGGCAGAGGGATTCGTGGCATCGGAAAAGGCGGAGAAGACCATGGAACTGATGATAGCACTCCACCAGCATTCGATCCATGAGGCGATGATTCGCAGCGCCGTGGGCAGCGATTTCGATGCGGCTGCCCATCAGGAGCGGTTTGACGCAGCATTTCTGTATATTATGGAAGCGGCAAAGCCGTGAACCATTCATATGGCATAAAGCATTTCGAAGGAGGAAGCGAAAATGGTAAAAATGGATTTATTAGAAGTAGAAGGCAAGGCGGTGCAGGGCATTCTGGTCCAGGCGCCGGGCGGGGAAGGACATCCGAACATGCTGGTTCTGCTCTGCAAGAAGGGATACATCATGTGCGGCTATCTGAATCAGCCGGCAGCAGAGAAGTTTGACGATGCGGCTGCCATCGTGGGGGGCGCATCCTTTGAGGAGATTCTGGCCAACCCGGTGAAGGGCGTCACACCGGCTGCTGCAGCGCTGGGCGTGGAGATCGGCATGACCGGTGCGCAGGCTGCCGCCAGACTGAACGGATAGAAGCAGAGAGAATATTCAGAAAAAGCTGCCCGATGGGAAGAGCACAGAAACGTGAAATTCCACCGGGCAGCTTTTTGTGATGAACATTATCAGATTTGTGCGTTTATTTTATAATTCTCTGTTCCTGGCTCAGCATCAGGCAAGTCCATAATGGGACATCAGGAACATGGAGGATATCGGAATGACAACCATGGAGAACAAAGTGGTCAGAGCCACACCCTCGGAGGCAAGAAGTGCGTTCTTGTGTTCCATGCTGATGACCGGCACGATACCCACGCCGCTGGCAAAGCAGGATGCAAAGATCAGTGCGACTTTCAGATCCGTGGCCAGAGGAAGTGGGTTGACGATCAGGAACATAATGACGGGAAGCACGAACATTCGGAGACCAGCCGTGAGCAGAAGCCTGCGATTCTGAAACAGGCGCCGGAAATTGCTGTTCCCCAGCTTCATTCCGACCAGAAGCATGGACAGCGGAACGGTCGCATCCCCAATCATCTCCATGCCGGAAAAGAGAAATTCCGGAAGATGAATGCCGGCAATCAGCAGAATCAGTCCCGCCACAGCGGCCAGCGTACAAGGATTGGCTGCAGCAGAAGCTGCATTTCGCAGGCTGCGCAGATGTCTGCTGCGTTGGGATCTTTCGGACCCTTCGGAACGGTCATCGGAATCAGAGCTGTTTCCGCAGTACAGCTTCAGCTGCAGTTCTCCGAATGGATACAGATAGAATGTATGTGAAATGTTGATAATCACCATGATATACAGGATATCATCACCGAACAGGGAGAGGGTCAGGGGGAATCCCATAAACCCGCAGTTCATGCTGACGAAAATCATGACATAGACCGGGATATCGTCATGGGGACTGAAACGCAGGATTTTTCCGAACAGTGTGTAACCAGCCAGACTGAGAAGCAGGAAGTAAAGGACTGCACACACGAAAGCCTGCACTGTAAGCAGCAGCGTATCCGCTGTCAGCTCCTTCCCTGTTGCTTACAAGAGAATTCTGCCACCGGCGGAGAGAAATATCAATAGAAAATATATAATTTTATAAAAAAAATATTTTTTGGAAAACAAAAGCTGAAAAACGAATGATCCAGAAAACGCCAGCGGTGTTTTTCGGTTTTTCTATTGACATTTTGCAGGTTTTCTATATAATAACATTTGCAGCACGGTTTAGTATTTCTAAACTAAAAGTTTATTATTATAAAACGCACGGCAAACGGGCGAACCAGGAGAAAACGAAGGCGACACTATGGACATCGGAAGCAAAATCAGAGAACTTCGAATTTTAAACGGGCTGACCCAGGAGGAACTGGCAGACCGGAGCGAGCTTTCCAAGGGGTTCATCTCCCAGCTGGAAAACGACGTGACCTCTCCGTCCATTTCCACCCTGGAGGATATCCTGCAGTGCCTGGGAACCGACCTGCAGCATTTTTTTGCTGCAGAGGAAACACCGGCACAGGTGGTATTCGGCGACGAAGACTATTTTGAGAAGATCGACGAGGAACTGAGAAACAAGACCGAATGGATCATCCCCAATGCACAGAAAAATCAGATGGAGCCTATACGCCTTACGCTTTCTGCCGGCGGCAGCACCTATCCTGACACGCCCCATGAAGGGGAGGAGTTCGGCTATGTGCTGAAAGGGCAGATTACCATACATATCGGAAAAGAGCTTTACCGGGCGAAGGCAGGCGAATCCTTCTACTATACACCGGATAAGACACATTATATTACTTCAAAGAAAGGAGCGGAAATTCTGTGGGTTTCCACCCCGCCGAGTTTCTAACAGCAGCCATGGCACTGATTGAATTAGTTGATCTATCCAAATCGTATGACGGAGAAACGGTTCTGGATGAGTTTACGTTATCCATTAAGGAAAATGAGTTCATTACGCTGCTGGGTCCTTCCGGCTGCGGCAAGACCACAACCCTGCGTATCGTAGGCGGTTTCACCCGGCCGGATACGGGCAAGGTCATCTTCGAGGGAAAAGACATTACCGACGTGGCGCCCAACAAGCGGCATGTCAATACGGTGTTTCAGAAATACGCTTTGTTTCCCAATATGAATATTGCGGAGAATATCGCATTCGGCCTGCGAATCAGCGGGAAGAGTAAGGATTATATTAACGATAAGATAAAATATGCCCTGAAGCTGGTGAATCTGTCCGGCTATGAAAAGCGCTCGGTGGACTCCCTTTCCGGCGGCCAGCAGCAGCGGATCGCCATCGCCAGAGCCATTGTCAATGAGCCGCAGGTACTCCTGCTGGACGAACCGCTGGGAGCACTGGATCTGAAGATGCGGCAGGAAATGCAGTATGAACTGATCCGTCTGAAGCGGGAGCTGGGCATTACCTTCCTTTATGTGACCCACGACCAGGAGGAGGCACTGACCATGTCCGACAAGGTGGTGGTCATGAATCAGGGTTACATACAGCAGATGGGCACACCGGAGCAGATCTATAACGAGCCGGAGAACGCCTTCGTGGCAGACTTCATCGGCGACAGCAACATCATCGACGGCATAATGCTGGAAGACCGGGTGGTGAAGATCTGTGACCATATTTTCCCATGCATTGATGAAGGGTTCGGCCGGAATACTCCTGTGGATGTGGTGATCCGTCCGGAGGATATCCTGATCGGAAAACCGGGAGAAGGCATTATGGACGGCATGGTGACTTCCAACGTCTTCATCGGCGTGCATTACGAGATGTGCATTGAAGCCGGCGGCTTCGAATGGCTGGCTCAGAACACCAGAAGCTATCCGGTGGGAACGAAGGTGTCCATCGGCGTGACGCCGGAAAATATTCAGATTATGAACAAGCCGCAGTCGGAAGATGAGGAGGCGATTTCGTTCGATGACTAATTCGGTGATGAAGAAACTGTTTTCGGCGCCTTTTGTGGCATTTATCCTCTGCGGCACGCTGGTGCCCATGGGAGTCATTGCATGGTACGGCCTGACTGACCGGAGCGGTGCGTTTACCGTGGAAAATGTGGCAGCGATGTTCGGCGGGGATCATGCCAAGGCACTGGGCCTGTCTCTGGCACTGTCCCTGATCAGCACGGCGATCTGCCTGCTCCTTGCGTTCCCTCTGGGACTTCTTCTCCGGGACAGCGGCCTGGGGAAAAAAGGATTCATGGTGTTTCTGTTCATTCTGCCGATGTGGATGAACTTCCTGCTTCGGACCATGGCCTGGCAGGTCCTCCTGGAAAAGGGCGGCATTCTGAATACGATTCTGGGCGCTTTCGGACTCCCTGCGCTGGAGATGATCAATACGCCGACAGCCGTCGTGCTGGGCATGGTGTATGATTATCTGCCCTTTATGGTGCTGCCCATCTACAATGCCCTGTCAAAGATTGACAGCAGCCTCATCGAAGCGGCCTATGATCTGGGCGCCAGCAAGTCCGTGGTCCTTCGCCGCATTCTGATTCCCCTTTCCGTGCCGGGCATTGTCAGCGGTGTGACCATGGTATTCGTTCCATCCCTGACCACCTTCGCCATTTCCAATATGCTGGGCGGCGGCAAGGTGAATCTGATCGGAAATATCATTGAGCAGGAATTCACGTCCAGCTCCAACTGGAATCTGGGCTCCGGCCTGTCACTGGTCATGATGATCTTCATTGTGATCAGCATGGCCCTCATCGAGAAATTTGACCGGAACGGGGAGGGCAATCTCATATGAAAAAGAAGAGAAATGATTTGAAAAAAAGCCGGGCTTCCCGCCTGGGGCGCGGCCTTTATCTGGGTCTGATCATTCTGTTTCTGTACCTTCCGATCGGGACACTGATGGTTCTGTCCTTCAATTCCGGAAAGAGCATGAATGCATGGCAGGGATTTTCTCTGCGCTGGTATCAGGAGATGTTTCAGAACCAGGAGATTCTGGATGCACTGGGAAATACACTGTCTATCGCACTGTGGTCCGCGACCCTGGCCACGATCATCGGTGTGCTGGCCTGTATCGGGCTGAATACCATGTCGGAAAAGCGGCGGTCTTTCTTCATGGGCCTCAATAACATTCCTCTGCTGAACGCCGATATCGTGACGGGAATCTCCATCATGATGAGCTTTCTTCTGTTCGGCATATCCTTAAGCTATGGCGCAGTGCTGTTTGCGCATATCACCTTTTGCATTCCGTATGTGATCCTGTCGGTGATGCCGAAATTCAGACAGCTCCAGAACCTGACCTTCGAGGCGGCGCTGGACCTTGGCGCAAGCCCTGTCTACGCGTTTTTCCGGATCGTGCTTCCGGATATCATGCCGGGCGTCATGTCGGGGTTCCTGCTGGCCTTTACCATGTCCGTGGATGATTTCGTGATCACCCACTTCACCCGGGGGGCCGGAATCAATACCCTGTCCACGCTAATCTACAGTCAGGTGAAGGTCGGAATCCGGCCGACGCTGTACGCTTTGTCCACGGTGATCTTTCTGACGGTTCTGGCCGTACTGGTGGCAAGCAACCTGCTGAGTTCTGCCGGGAAACGGCGGAGCGGCCCTTCCGGCGGCAGCGGCATGACGCCGAAGAAGATGATCGCAATGGCGCTGATCCTGGCGCTGGGTCTGGGCTTCACCGCAAAATTTACGCTTTCGAGGGGTGTTTCTGCTGCTTCGGGTTCCAGAGGGGAGCTGTACGTCTATAACTTCGGAGATTACATCGATCCGGATCTGGTGTCGATGTTTGAGGAGGAGACCGGCTATACCGTGATCATGGACTATTTTGATACCAATGAGGAAATGTATCCAGTCATCAGGAATCATACGGCGCAGTATGATGTGATCTGCGCGTCAGACTATATGATCAATAAGATGATTTCGGAGGACCTGCTGGATACCATCGATTTCCGTTATGTGCCGAATATTGAGAATCTGCAGGAGAACGTCCGCGGATTTGTGGAAGAATTCGATCCGGGCATGCAGCACTGCGTGCCGCATACCTGGGGCACATACGGCATTCTGTATAATACGGCGATGGTGGATGAAGCACCGGACAGCTGGAGCGACCTTTGGGATGAAAAATGGTTCCAGCAGATTATGATGCCGAATTCCATCCGGGAGTGCGATATGATTGCAGCGAAGATTCTGGGGTATTCCATGAATACCGCGCAGGAAAGCGAGCTGAAAGAGATTACGGATCTGCTGATCGAGCAGAAGCCGCTTGTTTACAGCTATGCCAACGACAATGCCCGGGATCTGATGGTAGGCGGCTCGGCGGCTATGGCGGTCATCGCCTCCGGCGATGTGCTCTATGCCCAGGAGGAGAATGAAGATCTGGACTTCGTCGTGCCGGCGGAGGGCACTGAGGTCTGGACGGACTGCTGGGCGATTCCTGCCGGCGCGGCCAACAAGGAAGGTGCCCAGGAGTGGATCAACTTCATGCTGCGGGGCGATGTGGCACGGATGAACTTCGAATATCTGACCTACGCCATTCCGAATACCGAGATCCTGGATCTGACAGACAATCCGATCCTCAACCCTTCGGAAGAGATCCTTGCACGCTGCGAGACTCTGAAGAACCTGGGTGCGGAAACGGATGACATGTACAGCCGGTACTGGAAAATTTTCAAATCATCCTAGAAAAAGATGCAAAGCTTTGAGGGGCTGCCTGCATGAACGAGAAACCGGAATGCGGCAGCTTTTTCTGTCGTGCGCCCGGTTCCAGCGCCCGGTTCCATGCAGTGAACGTAGTTAACCGAATTTGGAAAAACGAAAAAACGGGTTAACGTGAATGAGAAAAACGGAGACTGACGGGTGCCGTGCGCTGCGAAAAGAGCCCAAAAAGTTAACCAGTTTGCAGCTTTTTCGGCTAGACGGTTAAAAAAAGAAACGGCAGCGACGGCAGAAGCCGGAATCGGTTAACCTGAAATGCAAAATTTGCAGAAAAGGTTAACCGAATTTGCATCTGTATGAGTTAAAAACGGATGCAACAGAAGCTGCAAAATTTAGAGATTGAAACTTGGAAGAAACGGATTAGAAACCTGTCAATCCTCAATCATTCCAACAGAGGAAAGAGGGAAGCAGCCCTAACGGTTGTTTCCCCTAAACGCGACAGACCCTTTCACTGGAAAAAACGTCGTCAGAAAATTCCCATTTTCACAGTAGATTTGGAAAAAATTTTGCAGTATAATGAAACTGTAAAATTGTATCTGCAGTCATACAGGAATTTTTTCTGAGAGGTGCCGCATGATGGGAAAACTGAGGCCGAAAAACTACAGCATCTTTCTTTTTACCGTTCTGGTCATTCTTGCGGCAGCCGTGCTGCGGCAGATCGGTTTCATGACAGAAGGACCCATGAAACTGTTCTGTGCCATTCTTCGTCCTCTGATTTATATCGGCATGTTCGTCATATGGAGTGTTTCCCTCCGCAGACGGACCATTCAGCCCCAGGTGCGGCGGTATCTTACCGCGATTTCCACACTGATGGTATTCTGGCTCACCGTCCGGACCACCAAGTATCTGTTTACGGAAGATCCCTGGACCCTTCGCCATCTCTGGTATCTGTATTATCTGCCTATGCTGTTCATTCCGCTGCTGGGACTGCTGGTAGCCCTGTCCCTGGGCAAGGCGGAAAATTTCCGGCTGCCGAAATGGACGGCGTCTCTCTTCATACCGTCAGCCGCCCTGTTTCTGCTGGTGCTGACCAACGACTTCCATCAGATGGTGTTCGACTTTCCGGAGGATGCAGCAGTGTGGGAAAATGATTACAGCTATGGGGTCGGATATTTCCTTGCGGTGGGATGGATGATCCTGTGTGCCCTGGCCGCCCTGGTCACCATGCTGGTAAAGTGCCGTATTCCAAACAGCCGCAGGGTTTTCCTGATGCCTTTCCTGCCGACTCTGCTGGCACTGGTTTATGGCATATTCGATGCCTTGCGCCTGCCGTGGCTGAAGGCCATTGCCGGGGATATGACCGTGGTATTCTGCCTGCTTTTCGCTGCCGTGCTGGAATGCTGCATCCGGTGCGGTCTGATTCAGACCAATACCGGGTATGGGCAGCTCTTTGAAACAGGAACCATCGGTGCACAGATCACAGACGATGCGTATCAGATAAGGTATGCATCTTCCAATGCCATGCACCTTTCACCGGACGTGATGCGGGATGCCGAAACCGGCAGTGTGAGCCTGGATAAAAACACCCTGCTGAAAAGCAGCCGGATCACCGGCGGCCACGTTCTGTGGCAGGAAGACATTACGGACATGACGGCCCTGCTGGAGAAGCTGGAGGAAAACCGAAAAACCATCGAGGAAAGCAACTCCATTGAAGAGGAAAACTTCAGAACCAAGGTGAAAATCAATACCCTGCGGGAAAAGAGCCGTCTCTATGACCAGCTTCAGAAGCAGACAGCCAGCCAGATCGATCTGCTGGACGGGCTCCTGAATCGGTACGAAGCAGAAACCGATCCGCAGTCCGCACGGAATCTACTGGCGAAAATCGGCGTGATCGGTGTCTATATCAAACGGCGAGGCAATCTGATCTTTATCGGAGAAAAGACAGCGGTGACGGATACGGCAGAGCTTTCGGTATGCCTGGAAGAATCCTTTATCAGTCTGCAGTTGATGGATGTGGAGTGTGCGTTAGATATTCCGGAGGGACAGAGGATCCCCGTGAAGGACGCTGCTCGGATGTATGATTTCTTTCAATCGGTCACGGAGACTGCACTGGACGATCTTCATTCGGTGTGGCTGAAGGGCCGCATCGCGGAAAATGCAGTGATCTTCTGTCTCGAGGTGGAAAGCGGGATCGATCTTTCACATCTGGCAGAGTTTGCCGATGGGGGCAGCAGCGAGGACGGGATCTGGCGTTTCACCCTCCGTGCGGAAAGGCAGGTGAAGCGGCATGAAAACCTTTCTTCTTTCCACGCAGGGCCAGCAGTCCCAGCTGCTGGTATTTCTGTTTCTGACCGTGATCTTCTCCCTGTTTCTGCTGATGGTCGTCTGCACCGGGCAGCGTGACAGGAAAAAAATATATCTGAATCTGGCCACCTTTCTGGTGCTGTTTGCCTTGCTGGTACTTCTTACAGACGACTTCGATCAGATCAGCCGGGGACAGATGCCGAAGGAATGGATTCCGGTTCCCATGCCGGTGCTCTGGGGGATCGCCGGTATTGCAGATCTGCTGTTCCTGTGGGAGACGGACAGGCTGTACCGGTTGAGGCTGAAAAGTCTGAACCGGAATTCGGTGAAGGAGGCCATGGACCAGCTGCCGGGCGGCATCTGCTATTTCACAATGGCAGGCTCGGTGAAGCTGTGCAATCTCCAGATGCATCGCCTGTTCCGAACCCTTGCACAGAAGGATCTCCAGACCCTTCGGGAACTGGAGGAGGCCCTGTCGGGATGCGGCCCGGATACCGGCATCATCTGCCTTTCTGCAGAACTGCAGAACTATCTGTTCCCTGACGGGAAGGTCTGGCACTTCAGGAAGTCTCTGGTCAGAGGCGCAGAAGGAACCCCCCTATACCGAGGTAATATTTTCTGATCTGACGGAACAGTATGAACGGGAACTGGAACTGAAAAAACAGACGAAGGAGCTGAAGGAAATCTCCCGGAAGCTGCGGCTTCTTTCTGATAATGTGCTGATTCTGACAAAGGAGAAAGAAGTCCTTGCCGCCAAGACGAAGCTTCACGACCAGATGGGAGCCGGTCTGACGGCGGTGCGGCAGATCCTGATGCGTCCGAACGAAGCAGATACCGAAAACGCACTGAACCTGCTGCGGCAGGCAGTCAGCGCCGTGAAAAATGACAACGAATATCCGCCGGAAAGGGATGAACTGTCCAAGTTCCTGCAGGATGCCCAGACCATAGGTGTGGAAATTGACCTTTCCGGAACTCTGCCGGAGCAGGAGACGATTTCTTCCGTATTTCTGATGGCCATGCGGGAATGTCTGTCCAACGGCGTGCGCCATGCCGGAGCCTCCAGGCTGTGGATTGAAATGGAGGAGGATGAGCACTCCGCTTCCATCCATATTACCAATGACGGAACGCCGCCCGAAGGTGAGATCGTACCGAAGGGCGGACTCCATAACCTGTACCGCTATGTGCTGGACCGGGGCGGCAGGATGGAAATCCGGTGGAAGCCGTCTTTCGAACTGACCATCACATTACCGGAAGCAAAGGAGGAAAAGGTATGAACCGGGTACCTCTCGTAGAGGAGCAGCGGATGCCCCGCGAAAACATGGAGAGAATCCTCGCAGACAGCGGGAACCAGCGTAAACGGCGCAGATGTGGCTTTCGTCATCTGCCGGCAGCAACCCATCGACCTGGTTCTGATGGATGTCTGCACCATCGGAAGCAAGGACGGCATCAAAGCTGCTGCCGAGATCAAAGCGGCCTTTCCGAATATCAGGATCATTATCGTCACGTCCATGGTGGAGGTCAGTTATCTGCAGCGGGCCAGAGAAGCCGGTGTGGACAGCTTCTGGTATAAGGATATCAG
>JAEDMR010000221.1 GCA_016302925.1 Bacillota bacterium | reverse complement strand
AGCACCGCCGGAAGTGCTGGATTACCTGTATCTGAATCCAAGCCAGAAAGCAGTGAGCTTTGCAGTGGTTACAATGGCAGGGATAGGGTCGCTGTTCCGCAGCTTCCGGCGGAAGTTGTATATCGACGTGCCGGGTAACGGAATTGTGATTGCAGTACCGTTGAATAGTGTGGGAGGCAGGACCAGCCTGGAATACATCATGGAAGGCCAGACTTTGCATGTCCAAGGCAGAAAAGAGCGCATTGCAGAAAGGAGCAGCACAATGGCGATTCGCACAGAACATGAATTGATCTTTGTCATTGCCAATGAGGGGTATACTGATTTGGTCATGGATGCAGCCCGCAGTGCGGGGGCTTCCGGCGGAACTGTCCTCAAGGCACGGGGTACCGGAGGCAGTCACAGCGAGAAGTTCTTCGGATTTTCCATTGCAGAGGAAAAGGAACTGCATCTGATCGTCACACCGGCGCAGGGGAGAAATGCCATTATGAAAGCCATTATGGAGCAGGCTGGGCTGGATAGCGAGGCTAAGTCTATCGTGTTTTCTCTGCCGGTGAGCCACGCGATGGGTCTTCGTATGCCGGAACCGGAATTGTAACATAGAGCCGGAAGCATGAAGATTAAAAAAGCAGAGCCTGTCCTTCCCGGACAGGCTCTGCAGGGCATTTATGCTTTTCAGTGTTGTCAGTATTCTATCTCTTTCAGGGCTGCGGATTATGCAGCTTTTTTCATGTTCTTCTTCAGCTGAACTTCAGGCTCAGTCGGCATCTTGAACATCGGAACGAATCTGTCAAGGCCGGTGAAGGTCAGGATCAGCAGGGAAATAACTGCGATCATAGCCATGAAGTTGAACTTGATGAAGTCGAAGTTTGTAAGTTCTACCAGCGGATATACACCGGCTGCGATACCTACATAGAAGCCCAGATATACGTGCCAAGGAATCAGCTGGGAACCGAATACACCCATAGCGTCGCCGAAGGTGGCGTTTCTCAGCTTCAGCTTGTACATCGCTTCTTCGCTTTCACATACTACGTTATCTTCAGTAACCTGCTTGATAACCGGTCCGATGGTAACGATCTGTGCCATTTCGTCAGCCAGAGCAGCATTACCCAGTAAGGACAGTACAGCATTCCATCCGAGTAAATGACGCACCTTTTTGGACAGACTTGTAATGAGCTTTGCGAGAGGAGCGAAAGCATCCATCAACTGCATAACGCCGCCGAAGGCAGCAACCCACATCATCATAGGTACAACCCAGGATCCGGCTTCAGCCATACCGGCCATTACATAATCGTCTAAGAACTCCTGCATAGGAACTGCGGTACCTGCAAAGATTCCCAAGATATAAGAGGAGATGATACCGCTGCCAATGCAGGCAAATGTGTTCAAGCCCATAACTGCAAAGATGATAACCAGTAATAAAGGAATTACCATGTAAATAGGAACACCGCTGGAAACCTGATTGAGAAGGTCCAGTGCAACAGGTTTTTCTTCTTCAAGGAATGCCTGAATTTCTGGTGTGATGTTATCCATTACGGTGGAAGCATCTCCGGTGCCGTTCAGACCCATGACAACGGCAGCAACGAAGAATGCAATGGCAGCCAGTACCAGACAGCTGAGGGACCAGATACCCTGATGACGGATTCTGTCGGTAACCTGTACACCTTGGATACCGGAGGATACGATGGTGGTATCGGAAATCAGACCGATGTTATCACCAAAGCAGGATCCGCCTGCGATGGCACATACAGTCAGATAGATGTCGCCGCCTACGATGTGGGATAACCACAGGAAAATCGGTGCACAGGCTGCGAAAGTACCCCAGGAAGTACCGGTTGCTACGGAAAGTAAAGCGGTACAAACCATACCTACGCAGGCAACGGTTTTCGCGGTGACACCCACTTTCAGTGCGAGGCTTACTACGGCTGCACCTACACCAAAGCTGGTGAAGCAGTTAACCATGACATAAGCGATCATGAGGATAAATAATGCCACTAAAATGTTTTTTACAGAACCCATGGCGGAATCCAGACATTCCTGCCACTTCTTCTTTTCGACCAGCATTGCAATGACAACGGCAACCAGGAAAGCAATCGGTGCAGCGATCATTGCGTCCTGCCCCTGAATCATCAGGCCGGCCAGAACGAATACCGGGACGAATTTCAGAAACCCAACTACAACGTTCATTTTTTTCTCCTTTTCATAACAAATAATAATACACTCCGCAATAAATGCATTATTATACTATGCAGGATTCGAGCCAAGTCGACAGAATTTTGGCATTTTGTTAGCAAATGTGTATTTTACAACGGTTTAACGCAGCAAAGAAGTACAAAAATAAATACAAAATTTTCTGAAAAAACGTATTTTGAATCAAAAATGGAACGCAAAACTGCAATTTGATTCAAAAATGATACAAAGGGATTGACGGCAGATGCCGGGCTATATATAATAAATAAGTAAGTAAAAACAGCGAAAAAATCCGAAATTCGTTGAAGTGAGGGTGATGAAGAAAAATGAAGGATTTTGGTGTCAGCCGGGTTATGGAACCGAAGGGTGCGGTTCCTGCAACGGCATGGAAACTTGATAACCAGCGGCAGATCAGCCCGAAGGAAATCCGGATCCGCCTGGAAAAGGTACATATAGAATGGGACAATTTCAATCAGATCTGCAGCCACTGCGGCTATGACGAAATGCGGATCAAAGCGCGGATTATGCAGATCATTGAAGAACGAGGCAAGCTGCATAACCCCTTTACGGGCAGCGGCGGCCTTTTCATGGGGACTATAGAAGAAATCGGCAGTGAGGTAGATGCAGAAGGACTGAAGGTGGGAGATCGGGTGTTCAGTCAGTCGTCCATTACGGGCATGGCCATGCACATCGATCGGATCACGCGGTTTGATTTCAATTATGGACAGATGGAGTGCCAGGGTTATGTGATCTGCTTTGAGGCCACCAGTCTGATTCAGTATACGGGGGAGGTCTCCGCAAAATATCTTCTCACGGCTATTGATGAAGAAGGAAA
>JAEDMR010000034.1 GCA_016302925.1 Bacillota bacterium | reverse complement strand
CTTTTTCCACTGTATAATCCATTTCCTCCAGGGTGTTTTCCTCACTGAAGCTGAACCGGATGGCACCCTCAATCTCCTTATCCGAAAGCCCCATGGCCGTCAGCACATGGCTCCGCCCCTTCTTATTGGACGAGCAGGCCGACCCGGTGGACACGAAGATTCCCTCCTGTTCCAGAGTATGGAGCAGCACCTCGCCCCGGGTTCCCAGAAACGAAACGTTTAATACCGATGGGCTTGCCGTCTCATCCTGCGGGCTGTTGATCCGAATGTCCGGAATCTCCGCCAAAAGGCCTTCCAGCAGCCGGGTTCTGGCTTTTTTCATAGCCTCTGTCCGCCCCGCAAAATCCGCCATCCCCATTTCCGCCGCTTTTCCGAAACCGACGATTCCCGGGGTGTTTTCTGTGCCGGAGCGCATGTGGCGCTCCTGGCCGCCGCCGCTTAAGAACGGCGGCAGGTGAATTCCCTTCCGGATATAAAGTCCGCCGATTCCTTTCGGGCCATGGATCTTGTGACCGCTGACCGACAGGAAATCAACCCCTTTATATGCACCCTTCAGATCCACTGGTACCTTCCCGAAGGCCTGTACCGCATCGCTGTGCAGCAGAATGTCTGTCTTGTGCTGCCGGTTATACTGATCCTTCAGTGCCGCAATTTCGCCGATGGGCAGGATGGTCCCCGCTTCGTTATTGACCCCCATGACGGAGATCAGAATCGTCTCATCGTCTATAGCCGATGCCAGCTGATCCATGTTCAGATGACAGTTCCGGTCCACGCCGATGTATTCCACCGTGAACCCCATGGCTTCCAGCTTTTTGGCCGGCTCCAGAACGGCAGGATGCTCCACTGCAGTGGTGATGATCTTTTTTCCGGTTCGCTTTCTGGCTTCCGCCACCCCAAACAGTACGGTATTATCTGACTCCGTACCCCCGGAGGTGAAAAAAAACTCCTCCTCCGAAGCACCAATGGCCGACGCCAGGATTTTGCGGGATGCACGAACCTTTTTTTCCGCCTCTACCCCCAGCATGTGCAGGGAAGACGGATTTCCGTAGGTTTCCCGCATCGCTTCCGCCATCACGTCGGTGACCTGGTCGTACTGCCGGGTGGTGGCGCTGTTGTCCAAATAAACGATCCGATTCATATCAGTCAATTTCCTCCATATCTGTAATGACATTGAGCCATTTTTTGCTGTAGTACCGCTGGTAGCAGAAGAACACCTTCAGGAAGTCCGCCACCGTCACCAGAGCGATTGCCCAGTGCAGCGGCAGATCCAGAACCAGCACACCGAAAAAGGCCAGCGGCACCTGAAGTCCCATATTGAAAGCCACGTCCATATACATGCAGAACAGGGTATCGCCCCCTGCCCGCAGGATGCCGCAGATGGTCATATAGGCCAGCATCTTCGGCGTCAGCGCAATCGCATAGACCAGCAGGGCTTTCATCAGCAGCGCCGTGGTACCCGCATCGAAATCATAAATGTCTGCAATCGGCCGGCGCATAAAAATGATGATCAGCGTCATCAGGAT
Source organism: Bacillota bacterium (assembly GCA_016302925.1). Taxonomy (GTDB): domain Bacteria; phylum Bacillota; class Clostridia; order Peptostreptococcales; family Anaerovoracaceae; genus RGIG7179. The sequence continues at coordinate 12,315 of JAEDMR010000034.1, read as the reverse complement.
ATTCAGAACCCAGGTAATCTTCATAATGTGGGTGCTGTACCGCCATGCCCGGTTTTTTCTGCCCTGGCCCAGGCTTTCACCGATAATCACCGCAGAGGCATTGCCCACGGCGAAATACACTGCCTGAAAAAAGTCGGTAACCGTAACGGCGATCTGCACGATGGCCAGCGCCGATGCACTGATTCTTCCGTAAGCGGCAAATATCATGGATATCGAAAGAGCCCAGAGGCCTTCTGTTATGATGACCGGCACCGCCGTGACCATGACGCTTCTGAACATTTCCCTGGAAAACCCGCACATTTCCCGCAGCCCAGCCTTTAGCGGATGGCTCTTTCTGCAGTGTACGGAAACATGCATGGCGATGCACTCCAGGATGCGGGCTGTCAGCGTAGCGATGGCTGCGCCTTCCACCCCCAGCCGGGGCATGCCCAGATGCCCGTAGATCAGGCCGTAATTCAGGATGATATTGATGGCGATGGCCGCCGCATTGATGGCGGTGGGTGCTTTCAGGTCCTGTACTGCACGGGAGTTAAAGGATATGACGAAGCTGAAGGCCGCGAACGGGTAGGAAAAGCTGACGATATGCAGATAGGATACGCCAAGCGCCACCACTTCCGGCTCGTCCGTAAACAGAAGCATCAGTTGCGGTGCCGCCAGCCAGGCCAGGACCATGGTGGGCAGCGCAATCAGAACGCTCATCATATAGTCGATCCCCAGCACCTTCCGCAGGCTGGCCAGATCCCGGATTCCCCAGTACTGAACAGCATACACCGAAGCGCCGCTGAATATGCCGAAAATCACGATGCTGTAAATGAAATAGACCTGATTGGCGGCACCCACGGCTGCCAGGGCGTTTTCCGAAACCCGGCCCACCATGATGGTATCCACCAGATTCAGACCGATGGAAACGATCTGCTGGATCAGCACCGGAATGCCGATGTGAAACAGTTTATGATAAAAAATGCTGTTTTCTTCGTTTAATTGCTCTCCGCATTGGTTCTGCAGTTCCAAAATATCACCTCCGGCAGTCTGTCTGCACCTCTGGCAGCCTGCTAAATTATAGAATACCACAGGCAATGCACAGTAGTCAAACAAAACAGCAAGAAAAAGAGCCGCTTGCCGGCGAATGATCCGGACCTGCGGCTCCTGTTATGCGGTTTTCTGTCTGTCCAGTGGCCGTCCTGGGACCGGCACAGCGTCTCTCTCAGGCGCCTGCCCGATCTCTATTTGGCGTAATCGATGGCTCTGGTTTCCCGTACCACGTTGACCTTGATCTGACCCGGATATTCCAGCTCAGCCTCGATCTTCTTGGAAATTTCCCGGGCAAGGAATACGATTTCCTCGTCGTTGACATCCTCCGGCTTGGCGATGATGCGAATTTCCCGGCCTGCCTGGATCGCAAAGGATTTTTCCACGCCCGGCGTGGTGTTTGCAATCTCTTCCAGCTTTTCCAGACGTTTGATATACGCATCCAGCGTCTCTCTTCTGGCACCCGGACGGGCAGCGCTCAGTGCGTCTGCGGCGGCAATGAGCACGGCTTCCATGCTTTTTGCTTCATAGTCGCCGTGGTGGGCTGCCATGCCGTTGATCACTGCTTCGGATTCTTTATATCTGCGCAGCACATCGATACCGATATCTACGTGTGTTCCTTCCACTTCGTGGTCCAGCGCCTTGCCGATATCATGGAGCAGACCGGCACGCTTGGCCAGCTTCACATCCAGACCCAGTTCTCCTGCCATGAGGCCCGCCAGATGGGCAACCTCCACAGAGTGCTTCAGCACGTTCTGACCGTAGGACGTTCTGAAACGGAGTCTGCCCAGGAGCTTCACCAATTCCGGATGCAGATTGTGAATACCCACTTCGAAGGTGGCCTGTTCGCCCTCTTCCTTGATGGTTGCGTTGACTTCCTTCTCTGCTTTTTCCACCATCTCTTCGATTCTGGCCGGGTGAATACGGCCGTCCACGATGAGCTTTTCCAGTGCGATTCTGGCGATTTCTCTTCTGACCGGATCGAAGCCGGAAAGAATCACTGCCTCCGGTGTGTCGTCGATAATCAAATCCACGCCGGTCAGGGTTTCGATGGTCCGGATGTTTCTTCCTTCGCGACCGATGATTCTGCCCTTCATTTCATCGTTCGGCAGGTTCACCACCGATACGGTGGATTCTGCCACATGGTCGGCAGCGCATCTCTGGATGGCGCCGGTGATGATGTACTTGGCTTTCTTGTCCGCTTCTTCCTTGGCTTTGGTCTCGATTTCCTTGATCATGATGGAAGCTTCATGGCGGACTTCCTTCTCCGTATTGGCCAGAAGGATTGCCTTGGCCTCTTCTACGGTATAACCGGAGATTCTCTCCAGTTCTTCCATCTGTCTGGCCAGGAAACCGTCCAGTTCCTTCTGCTTATCGATTAAAATCTGTTCTTTTTTTGTAATGCTTTCTTCCTTCTTTTCGATGTTTTCAATCTTTCTGTCGAGGGATTCCTCCTTCTGAATCAGTCGTCTCTCGGAACGCTGGATCTCAGCGCGGCGCTCTCTGGCATCGCGCTCTGCTTCACTTCTTAAGCGGTGCGCTTCCTCCTTGGCCTCCAGAATGGTTTCTTTTTTCATGGTTTCGGATTTATTTTCAGCATCAAGAATCAGGTTCCTTGCTTTCTGCTCGGCACTGCCGATTGCTTTTTCACCTACATTCTTACGATATATATATCCGATCAACGCACCGACTACCAGTGCGATAAGTCCGATAATAAATTTTATCAGCATCAATACACCTCCTTCTGCTTTTCTGTTTTCTTTTCTTCAATGAACTGTTCACGTATTTTTTATCTGATTCTGAATTGCATTACATAATTAAACCTTGATATAATCATACAATATATATTATAATGTTTTAGTAAACGAAATGTCAAGGTGAAGAAGGACAAGAAATGAACAAATTTTTTAACACATTAAAAAGTATAGATAAAATCACGCTGCTGCTGATTGTAATTCTGGGCTTTGTCAGCCTTCTGATGCTGGAAAGCACCATATACGACGACGGATTCGTTCTGAGCTGGAGTGAGGGGCGGGCTGTCATCATCCAGGCAATCGCCTATCTGCTGGGCTTCTGCTGCATCGTTGTGGTTCTTGCTGTAAACTACAACTTTTTTTACGGTCTGGAAAAGCTGCTGTATGCCCTTTCGCTGCTGTTTCTGCTGACGGTGTACATCCCCGGACTGGGGATCGAGCAGTACGGTGCCCGGTCCTGGATTGACCTGGGTGTCACCACACTGCAGCCTTCGGAATTCGTGAAGATCTCCTTCGTACTGATCATGGCAGGCTATCTGTCGGAGCACAGCGGGGAACTGCGGAATTTCGCAGGTGTCTTCAAAGCAGTTCTCTATGCGGCGCCCATCATCGCCATCGTCCTGAAGGAGGACCTGGGAAGCGCCCTGGTTTACATCGTCATCTGGATCTTCATGGTATTCTTCGCAGGCATCGACTACAAAGTTTTCTTCCAGTGCGCCGGTCTGACGCTGGCCATGATTCCCATTGCATATCGCTTCCTCGGTGATTACCAGAAGGACAGAATCGAAGCCTTCCTCCATCCGGACAACCTGAGCCTGCCGGGAAACTATCAGGTATGGCAGTCCAAGGTTGCCATCGGTTCCGGCGGCTTCCGCGGCACCGGCCTCTTTCAGGGGACCCAGAAGTCACTGGATTTCATTCCTGTACAGCAGTCCGACTTCATTTTCTCTGTAGTGGGCGAAGAGCTGGGCTTCCTGGGAGGTTTCGGCGTAATTCTGCTCTATGGCCTGCTGACATGGCGCTTCACCCGGATTTTGCGGGACACGGAGGATCTGTACGGTGCCCTCATCGTGGTGGGTTTCGTGGGCATGTTCCTGTTCCAGATCTTCGAAAACATCGCCATGACCATCGGTCTCATGCCGGTCACCGGCATCACCCTGCCGTTCCTTTCCGGCGGCGGCACCTCTGTCATCGCCAGCATGATCTCTGTGGGCCTGATCCTGAACGTGGGTGTAAACAGCAAGGGAATCAAGTTCTGATCCGCATAAAAACACTGAAAAAAGGGTGCATCCGCACCCTTTTCTATTGCTCTAATATTCTGCGATTCTCCGGCTGATTTTCCGGAAATTGTCCGCAATATAGGTCTCCCGCATGAAGACCACCGGCACACCCAGATTGGTGGATATACTGATATTTTCATCATACTGGATGACACCCAGCAGTTCCCGCTGAAAGCCTCGGACGATTTCAGACACATCCGGTGCGAAGCCTTTTCGGATCATCTCCATGTTCAGCTTGTTGACAACGAAGCCGACCCTTTCAATGCCCATTTCCTTCAGCACAAGCCGGACCATTTCTCCGTCTCTGGCCGCCGCGTAATCCGGCGACACCACCACCACAGCCATATCCGCACCGGCACTGGCAACCGCCAGCCCGTCATCGATTCCCGCAGGACCATCCACAATGATATAATCAAACTGACCTCTCAGCTTTTCGCAGAGCACTTTCATATGCAGCGGTGTGATTTCCCCGTCTGCTCTTTTCGGAGATGCCGCCATCAGATATAACCCCGGGAAGCTCTTATCCTTTATCAGTGCCTGCTTGATTCTGCAGACCCCGTTCATCACATCGCTTACATCATATACCACATTGCTTTCCAGGCCCAGATACAGATCCAGGTCCATATCTACCACAAGCGTCCTTTGACCTTCCATGGCCAGCGTCGCACCCAGATTGGCCACCACTGTGGTCTTTCCCGTGCCGCCCTTGCCGGACGCAACTACGATTACTTTTCCCATTTCATTTCCTCCAGAGTATCCGCATGCTACTGCATCTTCGTCGAGAAATCCGCTTCGGCATAATCTTCACTGACTTTCAGATATTCACCGATGACTTCTCTGGTAACCAGACCTGCATTATAAGAAGTCTTTCCCTGAATCAGCATGGCAACCACCGCAATTTTCGGATTGTCGTACGGTGCCAGTGTGATGGTCCAGGCAAACGGCACATAGTCTTCTTTAAACTGGTTGATCTGCGACTGTGTCACCTTATTTTTGCTGGCTTTGATCAGTGCAGCATCCACAGTGTCATTTTCTGTCGGATACTTATCCGGATCTTCTTTCATCATTTTTTCCATCTGCTTTTCCACCTGCTCCCAGGTTACCGCAGAAGTGATCTGCGACAGATGGCCCTTCACATAAGACACTTCGTCTTTCGGATTTATTTTTCCATCTTTATCCGCCGTACCGGTCTTGCCTGCCACTTCAATCGGAAATCTGCCGTAGATTCCGGCCAATGTACCGTTTGTAGCTACGCGGCGCATACCTTCCAGCACTTTATCCAGCTTATCGGTCGAAACATTGATCTGATACGGCTCCGGCTTCACCGTTTCTCCTTCGTCTTCGACGCCCTTCACGATGTTGACCTGATTTCTCTTTCCGTCATTTCCCAGGGTCGCCACGTAATTGGCAATCTGCAGCGGTGTATAGGAGTTTTCACCCTCACCGATGGCGATACTGAATTCATCACCCACAGTCCACTGGGCCTGATTGAAGAAAGAGAATTTACACAGATCTGCCATGGCTTCCACCCTGGAAGCCCGCACATCGGTCTGGTCCGCAATTCTCTGGATGAGGGTGCCCCGATCCGGATTTTCCTCGATCCAGCTGCAGATGGTATCGATATTCTTTCGCAGCAGCTCTTCATCGTTATACACGGAAGACGGGAAATACTGGCTGGCAGACGCATAAAGGGTATACCAGAGATAGTTCTTCGTATTCCGCATCTTTCCTTCTGCCGAAGGCAGTGCCGTTACTGCCTCGGACAGCTCGATTCCTGTCTTTTCGCCCAGACCGAATTCGGAAGCCACATCCATGATCTTCTCAATGGAAATCTTGTCTGCATAGCCCAGCGACTGACCGGTCTGCCAGTTCTTTCCCGTTCCGATGCAGTAGAAATAATAGTTGCAGGAATTCTGAATTCCCGTTACCAGCGTTTCGGTTCCATGACTTCCCCGGTATCTGTTCCAGGAGTCGCAGCCGTAAGTAGTATCTCCGATGGTAATATATCCTTTATCATAAATCGGCGTATCCGGGTTCAGACCTGCTTCCAGAGCGGCAACGGAAGTCACCGGCTTGAATATGGATCCGGGCTGTACAGAAGCCTTCGTCGCCACATTATACAGCGGCGTCGGCGCCAGCGGATCCCTCGGATTGATGCTCTGTACAGAAGCCCAGTCCTTCACGGATATGCCTTCTGAGAAAATATTCGGATTATAGTCCGGATAGCTGGCCATGGCCAGTACATCACCGGTTTCCACATCGATGGCCACCACTGCACCGGAACCGCAGTTCTTTGAAGCGACGGTACTGGATGTACCATATTTTCCCTTGAATACCGTTCCGTTCTTCACCGCTTTGATCACATTCTCCAGCGTATCTTCTGCCACCTTCTGCAGATCCATATCGATGGTCAGGTAGACGCTCTTGCCGGATACCGGTTCCGTCTCACTGAGGGTATCGATGTAATCACCCTGGTTATTGACCTGAATGGTTTTCACCCCATCCGTACCGCGCAGCTTCTCTTCCATGCTGGCCTCAATCCCGTCCTTGCCGATCAGATCATCGGCCTGGTATCCTTTTTCCGTCACATAGGTCTCATATTCACTGTCAGAAATACTTCCCATGTAACCGAGAATATGGGAGGCCAGTCTTCCGTTCGGATAATATCGGACTGTTTCTGACGAGATTTCCACGCCCTTCAGGACGTCTCCCATCTCCTCCACATATGCGATGGTTTCATCGCTGATATTCCTGGCAATGGTGCTGGACTGGTACTTGTTGAAGCCCAGGCTCTTGATTTCCTCACGGATCATGAAGATCTTCCTGACCTGCTTATCCGAAAGGACCTTCGTCTTCCCTTCCGGAATAAATTCGTCCAGCTTATACATTTCACGCAAAGCATGGAATGCCTCCTCTGCCGTCATCTGCCGGGTTTTCTTTTCTCCGGACTCCTCGTCGGTATATTCCACATCCTTCAGACCGTATTTGCTCAGGAAATTTGTCTTCTGATTATCATATACCCAGGTCATGCTGTATACTACAATCGGCGGATAGACGCTGTAAGTCTCCTGCAGCACCTCCAGTGCTTCAAACCGGTCCAGAGTCGGGTCAATTTCGTATTTTGTCCGCAGTCTGTCGTAAGCCTCTTCTGCCGTCAGATCTCTGGGAAAGCCCTGATCCTTCAGCCACTCTTTCTTTTCGTCGTCATAGGTATATTTGAAATTGCCTTTCTTCGTGATGAGGATCGGAAAATTGTCCACCATCTTATCGGCATCCCCGTTTTTTTCCAGGAGCTTCACCAGACCGTAAGCGGACTTGTTGATCTCTTCTGTGGAAAGTCCGCTGGCATTGAAGGTCACCGTGAACAGCTGCTTGTTGGTTGCAAGGACACGTCCATACCGGTCCAGGATCTCTCCTCGGGGCGCAGAGGTGGTGATTTCCTTGGTGCTCTGACTGGCAGCTGCTTCTTCCCATTTATCCTGCTGGAGAATCGTCAGCACAAAAAGCCTTATGCTGAGTATCAGCATAAGGATCACGATCAGTGCCAGTAATTGAACATATCGGGAATTTAATAGTCTTTTATTCATCTTATATACCTGTCTCTGCGATGTCTTGCCAGCTTCCGGATCAGGATCCAGTACAGAATCGTGATCACTGCGAGACTATACAGGGCAATCCACGGCACGCTGTTAAAGACAAAACGGAACCCAACCGGATTGCCTGCGATATGATGCAGCCCCCAGTTCAAAAAGTAGAACGCCAGTATGGATACAATGGATACGGCCCACATGTTGATAATATTTTCAATATTGGTGTACTCCCGGACAATGATAATGCCCAGTGCCACCAGAATCAGACTGATCGGCATCGGCCCCACCACATTGCTGTACATGATATCATACAGAATGCCGAAAACCGCACCGAAGATTACGCCGTAGATTTCCTCTTCATACAGGAACGTCGAGAGGATCGTCAGGCATAAGATCAGATTCGGTGTATAGCCTCCGATGTTGATCACATTCAGCAGCGAAGGCTGTATGAGAAACGCTGCCAGATACAGCAGCCCTACCTGCCAGTATTTCATAAAATCACCGAAACCTTTTTCAGACTTCTGAAATCTGCTGCAGGCTCTACCGTAATTTCCTTCAGCAGTGTATCGCTGTTATAGGTGATGGTCTTGATGGTGCCGATCTCCAGGCCTGCCGGATAGGTTCCCATGCCGGAGGTGATAATGATATCGCCCTCCGCAGCAGTGGCATTTCCTTTCAGCATGTATCCGGCAATCTGTGCCTGCTGGTTACCTTCCACCACACCCAGAAGCTTCCTGTCTCTGGCCACCATGAAGCTGACCTTGGCTCCATCGTCGATAATGGAAACCACCTGCGCCCAGCCATCGCCGGCCTGGGAGATTTTGCCGATCAGTCCGTCTCCGTTGATCACCACATCGCCGGCCTCAATGCCTGCCTCCGTCCCCTTGTCAATGGTAAAGATATTCGTCCAGTTGGATCCGTCGAAAGACGTAATGTCAGCGGTCACTACCTGGAAGTCCTCTTCCGTATAGTCATAGTTCAGCAGACCGGACAGCTCCCTCAGCTCCTCCAGCTCACTTTTTTTCAGTGCCGACTGTGCCAGTTCCCGCTCCAGTTCCTCCTTTTCGGCAGTCAGTTCCTCCACCTGCGCCTGCAGGCTCTTGTAGGAAAAGATACCGGACACCGTGTCCCGCACTGTTCTGGTTACAGCGGTAAACGGCCCGGACACATAAGACATGGCCTTATTGATGCTTCCGGTCACTGAATTGTTCTGTCTGTCTCCCAGCGACAGCAGGAAAATCAATATGAGAACCAGCAGAAGTGCCAGCAGTCCCGCTATTATTTTGTGTTCTCTAATCCATCTCATGACAACCCTCTGTTATGATCCTGTCTTTATCTTCTTCTTCCGGACTGGGCATAGACCTTCAGCTTTTCGATGTCGTCCAGGCTCATGCCGGTGCCTACCGCCACCGCCTCAAACGCATTCTCTGCAATGGTCACATCCATATCGGTTCTTTTCTTGATCAGTTTATCCAGATTCTTGATCTTTCCGCCGCCGCCGGACAGCATCATGCCGTGTTCTGCGATGTCTGCCGCAATTTCAGGCGGAGCCTTTTCAATGGTGGCCTTCACGCCGTCCACGATGATATCCATGGATTCCTGCAACGCAATCATCATATCCTTGTTGGTCACCTCCAGCGTTTTCGGCAGACCGGAAATGATGTCCCGGCCTCTCGCCTGCATGGTCTCAATAATTTCATTTCCATTTTCATCGACATCCATACATGCGCAGCCGATATTAATCTTCAGTTCTTCTGCCGTACGCTCACCGATGAGGAGGGCGTGCCGCTTCTTCATGTACAGGATAATTGCCTCGTTCAGTTTATCACCGGCATGGCGGATGGAGGTGCTGGCGACAATACCGCCCAGCGCAATGATTGCGATATCTGTGGTGCCGCCGCCGATATCGGCGATCATGCAGCCTGTGGTCCCGTCAACCGGCATACCGGCGCCGATGGCAGCCGCCATCGGTTCTTCCAGAATATACACATCGCTGGCTCCCATGCCTCTGACCACCTGGTCCACGGCACGTTTTTCTACTTCAGTTACGCCGCTCGGAACGCCGACAACAACGCGGAAATTTCTGATCTTTTTCGCGGAAAGGGCTTTCTGGATGAATGCACGAAGCATTTCCGCAGTCTTGTCGAAGTCGGAAATAACGCCGTCCTGCAGCGGACGAACCACGGAAATGTTCTGCGGTGCCTTTCCCAGCATATTTTTGGCATCCATGCCCACAGCCAGCGTTACCTTTCTGCGTTCATCGGTGGCGATGACGGACGGCTCGTTGACGATGATGCCGCTTCCTTTTAAATAAATCAGGGTATTTGCTGTACCCAAATCGATTCCCATATCCTTGGCTCTGAATAAACTGCACATGTTTCTACCTCCAACAAGTTTTCAATTGACAAAATGTTTTCTTCTGATGTATTTCTTCGTCTTCGCTTTTTATTCTTCCATCGCTCCGCTTTCCCGTATGCTCACGTACACGCCGTTTCCGATAATCAGGTGATCCAGAACCCGGATGCCAAGCAGCTTTCCACAGTCCATCAGGCGGTGGGTGGTCTCAATGTCCTCACTGCTGGGTGTGGGATCGCCGCTGGGATGATTGTGAACCAGAATCACTGCTGCTGCACTCTTTTTCACTGCCCCATGGAATACCTCTCTGGGGTGAACCAGTGTGCTGGTCAGTTCCCCGACCGAAATGGTCTCCGAAGCGGTAATATCGCCTCTGGCATTGAGAAACAGAGCCCGAAAGGTCTCCTTTTTCAGATGACGCATCTCTTCCATGAAAAGACCCGCAATGTCCTGTGCGGATGCCACATTCACCGGCCTGCCTTCCGGCCGGGCGGATACCCTCTTCCCCAGTTCCAGCGCAGCGAGAATCCGGGCCGCTTTTCCCTTTCCGATGCCCGGAATCTCCATCAGTTCCTGTGCGGAGATCTCGCGGAGCCCGAAAATCCCCTCGCTCCGTCCGATCACCTCCTCCGCCAGGGTGATGGCCGATTTCTCCCTCGTTCCGCTGTTTATGAGCAGTGCAATCAGCTCCGGATTCGACAGCTGCTGCATGCCGTAAAACAGACCTTTTTCCATAGGCCGTTCTTCTGCCGGCAAAGCTTTTATCTTCATGTCAGTTTTCCTTCCCTCCGGTCCGTTTTCCTTTGGAACTGCAGACTTTATCCGCAAAATGCCACATGAAAAACAGCCAGATATTAAACTAACAGAAATTAACATCCGGTGCGAAACAATCTTCTTTTTCTTATTTTACATAATACCTTTTGAAATTATATCATTTTCCTGCCATTTGCACAAGGGAAGATAGTCGAATAATTTATGAAGATTCGGTCATAATACTACTGCAAATTTAAAACAGGAGGAGGAAATCACATGCATTCATGCAACCAGACCATCCGCTGCACCGTTGATCAGTGCAAGCATCATGAGAAGACGCAGAATCTCTGCTCTCTGGACTCCATTACCGTAGGTACCCACGAGGCCAATCCTACCGTAGACCAGTGCACAGACTGCCTGTCTTTTGAAAAAGGAAAATAGGTACTTGCCTGCCTGGCCGTCTTTCCGGCGGCCAGGCACCGCACCCCTTCTTATCGCATATAGTGAAAAAGCGATAGAGGGGGTTACATAAATGAGCACCAGTTTTCCAAGGCCACTGACAGAAAAAGAGGAACGATATTATGTACAGCAGCTGGAGGCGGGAAATGCGGAAGCAAGGAACATACTGATTGAACGAAATCTCCGTCTGGTGGCCCACATTGCGAAAAAATACGCAGGTCCTGCCTACTGCCAGGACGATCTGATCTCCATCGGTACCATCGGTCTGATTAAAGCAGTAAGTACATACACCAGCGGAAAAAGTACCCGCCTTGCCACCTATGCCGCCAAGTGCATCGAAAATGAGATCCTCATGAATATCCGTTCCACCAAGAAGAACCGGCAGGAGGTCTCACTGAACCTGCCCATCGGTACGGACCGGGACGGCAACGAGATCAGTTTCAATGATATTCTCGGAACCGATGCAGATGAAATTCTGGATACCATCAGCCTGAAAATACAGGTCGGTAAGCTGTATCAGGCGCTGCAGGATGTACTGACGCCGCGGGAAAGGACGGTGATTCTCTGCCGCTACGGTCTTTCCGGCAGGCAGCCGCTGCCCCAGCGCGAAATCGCCAAAGCGCTGGGGATCAGCCGGAGCTACGTCTCCCGCATTGAAAAGAAGGCGCTGGAAAAACTGAAAGAATCGCTGAAGGACAGCTGAAGAAGCTGTCCTTTTCGCTTATCCGATTTTCTGTCTGCCTTCATTCCTTCCTTATTCCATCTCAAACTGCCGGACCTGCAGGTAGTCCGCGATGGCATCAAAGATCGGAAGCGCAGACGACGAGCCGCTGATGCCGTCTTCCACCAGCACGGTGATCACAAACAAGGTTTCTCCCACTTGGCAGCAGCCGCTGAACCAGCAGTCACTGACCGCCTTACCGCCCCGCACGGTCTCCGCAGTCCCTGTCTTGCCCCAGGCAGGAATGCTGCGCAAGCTACTGCGTCCCGTTCCTTCCTCCATGACCGCCGCAAGCATCTCCTCCAGGATCCCTGCCACCGAAGCCGGGAGAATCTGTTTTGTGCCGTTCGCATCCTGGCCGCCGCCATCCTCCG
>JAEDMR010000033.1 GCA_016302925.1 Bacillota bacterium | reverse complement strand
TATATAAAGCCGGAAAAACGGTTTCTCTTGGAGCGGAAGGAATTTTCGGACCGGAACTGGAAGGCGAAATCGCCGGTTACAATCTTTCCGCCCTGCGGGATGAAATTGAACTGATCCAGGGCGCAGGCAACGAGTTTGATATGGATGCCATTTCCGCCGGTAAGCTTTCGCCTGTTTTCTTCGGTTCCGCACTGGCCGACTTTGGTACAATCCCATTCCTCGAACACTTCCTGTCCATGTCCCCTGCACCAGGTCCCCGTAAGACGATTGACGGAGAGGTGCAGCCGACGGATGACTTTTTCAGCGGCTTTATTTTCAAAATCCAGGCAAACATGAATCCTGCGCATCGCGACAGATTGGCGTTTTTCCGGATCTGTTCCGGCACCTTCCAGCGCGGCATGTCTGTTACCCTGTCCAGAACAGGAAAAGAAATGAAACTGGCCCAGTCCACCATGCTTATGGCCAATGAGCGGGAAAATGTGGAATCTGCCATTGCCGGAGATATCATCGGCATCTACGATACGGGAAATTATCAGATTGGCGATACACTGACCACCACGAAGGAGCCGCTGTTCTTCGAGCCGCTTCCTACCTTCCCGCCGGAACTGTTCGCCATGGTTTCTCCGAAAAACACCATGAAAGCCAAACAGTTCCAGAAAGGTGTGGATCAGCTGGCACAGGAAGGCGCCATTCAGGTGTACAAAAATCAGTATAACGAAGTGGTCATCGGTGCGGTGGGTCAGCTTCAGTTTGAAGTATTTGAATACCGTCTGAAAAACGAATATAATGCAGAAATCCGCATGGATCGCCTGGATTTCAGTGTCGCCCGCTGGGTAGATGTGGATCCGGACAATGCAGATGCCATTGAGAAAATCAAAGATGTGCTGGATTCCCGCACCATGCTTGTTTTCGACCATTTCCAGCGGCCGATTATTCTCTTTGCCAACCAGTTCACCCTGCAGTACTTCTCCGAAAAGCACAGCGATATCCGTCTGGTAGAAGCACTGGATGTAAAGCAGTATTAAGTGCAGTACGTACAAATCATTATTCTAGCAAAAAACACTGAAAACCATCGGTTCTCAGTGTTTTTTTCATAATATAATCATGGGCAGAGCTATAAGCCGGGTTCTGTATTCGACAATCATCTATCTCGACTTGCCATCGCTGACAAGCTCCAGCGGCCCACCTTCCGGGCAGGTGACGGGCAGCCACCTTCATCGCCCTATTCGGCCTTGCTCCGGGTGGGGTTTACACGGCCAGCATGTCTCCATGCTGCCGGTGAGCTCTTACCTCACCATTTCAACCTTACCACAGCCGTACTGTTTCGGCGGAATGTTTCTGTTGCACTTTCCCTATAGTTACCTACGCCAGACGTTATCTGGCACCCTTGCCCTGCGGAGCCCGGACTTTCCTCATATGCGGGAATCCGCATACGCGATTGTCTGCTCTGCCCATGAATATTTATCAGAATTCTGGTTAAAACAGATATCCAACAAAAGTGATGGAATATGTAATCACAATGGCTGCAATCAATAATATCGCAATCACCTTTCCCAGAAACTTTTTATCCTTTGCTTTCTGTTTTTTCATACTCAAATCCCCCCTGCGCTGCCGGACACATCTGTATTCTGTGGCTCGATTACCGTGAACGGATTCCTGCAGTCTGCCGCTTCAAATACCATCAGACCGGTTTCCCTGCGAAGCTGCTCTGTCATGTTCTCTGTAAAAGAGATCTCAGATCCATAATGACCGATATCCAGCACATTCATACCCATTTCCCGGGCAAGCTGTGCAGTATGATATTTCACATCTCCCGTCACGAACAGATCACAGCCGGCTTCATAAGCAATTTCCATAAATTCGGCGCCAGCTCCGGTACAGATTCCTACCTTTTCGACACGATCCATCCCATCACCTGTCAGCCGATACTGCCGTATATCCTGTGAAAGCCGATCCGCAGTATGTCGGACAAAATCAATGACAGTATAATCTCCATCTGTCAAACCCATGCGGCAGATTCCCGTTTCATCTCCCGGAAGCGGTTCCACATGCTGCAGCTGCAGCTTCGAAGCCAGATACGCATTATTGCCGCGGTCACACTTATCGAACGGTGTATGGGTTGCGTATACACTGACCCCGCTCTGAATCAGTCTGCAGATATAGTTTCCGATAACACTTTTATCGTCAATATTCCGTATCGGTGTGAAAATCATAGGATGATGGCAAACAATCAGCTCGGTTCCATACTCTTCCGCCTCTGAAATGACACTGTCTGTCACTTCCAGGCTGACCAGAACTCTGGTGATATCCGGATTTCCCAGTTTTATCTGAAATCCTGAGTTATCCCAACTCTCCTGCAGAGCAAGAGGGCTGCAGTTTTCTATGATACGAGCGATTTCTTCCAGTTTCATAGTCCTTCCTCCAGAATCTTTTTCGCATCCCGAAGCAGATCCTGCAGATAGCAGACGCGGTTTTTCTGACCCCGAAGAGTCTTCCAGTCCTGACCTCCCGCTTCCATGCTTTCAAAAATCATTTCTTCTGTTTTCAGACGGGTTTCCAGATATTCCTCCGTCAGAGGTCCGATAAACTCCAGCAGCCTCCTGGGATACTGGTATTCAATGCTGTCAGCATCCAGACTCAGCAGGGACGCTTTTTCCACCGGCACCACGGTGAGTATCTCACAGATGAATCTTCCTTCTCTGACCAGCTGTTCATTTGTAATGGAAAAACAGTGGTCATAAAGCCAGTGACGGAGCTTTCCGATATTGTTTCTCGGCTGCAGAATCAGGCGATGAAAAGACCAGGATTTTTCCAGATCATTTTCCAGAATCTCTGTCATAAGGATGCCGCCCATGCCTGCGATAGTTATGACATCCACTTCACCGGGTTTCAGTACCTGAAGACCGTCGCCAAGACGAAAATCAAAAGGTTCTTCCGGATATCGGGAAGCACAGTTTTCCTTTGCCTTATTCAGCGGGCCTTCATTCACGTCTGCCAGAATGACATGGGGACTGATTCCCTGTTCCCACAGTGCAGCCGGAAGGAAACCATGATCTGTACCGATATCGGCAACGGTTTCTCCGGGAACGACTTCATTTGCAATTGCCGCAAGACGCGGCGTCAACTGAATCATAGTACGTTATATATTCTTTCCTGTAAACTTTATTCCAGATAATCTTTCAGCTTCTTGCTTCTGCTCGGATGACGCAGCTTGCGAAGTGCTTTCGCCTCAATTTGGCGGATTCTCTCTCTGGTAACGTCAAATTCCTTGCCGACTTCTTCCAGCGTTCTTGCACGACCGTCCTCCAGACCGAACCGCAGCTTCAGTACCTTCTGTTCCCGTTCTGTCAGCGTGTCCAGCACCTCCACCAGCTGCTCTTTCAGCATGGAAAATGCAGCCGCCTCCGCCGGTGCCGGCACATCTTCATCCGGAATGAAATCTCCGAGATGGCTGTCTTCCTCCTCACCAATCGGTGTTTCGAGAGAAACCGGCTCCTGTGCGATTTTCTGAATTTCACGGACTTTTTCAACTGAAAGACCCATTTCCTCCGCAATTTCTTCCGGAGTCGGCTCTCGTCCGTACGTCTGCAGCAGCTGACGTGATACACGAATCAGCTTGTTAATGGTTTCCACCATATGCACCGGGATTCGAATGGTTCTGGCCTGATCTGCAATAGACCGGGTGATTGCCTGACGGATCCACCATGTTGCATACGTTGAAAACTTGTATCCTTTACTGTAGTCAAATTTATCCACAGCCTTAATCAGGCCCAGATTACCCTCCTGAATCAGATCCAGAAACAGCATTCCCCTTCCTACATAGCGTTTGGCAATGCTGACTACAAGACGCAGATTCGCTTCGCAGAGCCGTTTTTTCGCTTCTTCATCGCCCTGTTCCATACGCTTGGCCAGTTCAATTTCTTCATCCGCAGAAAGCAGAGGAACCTTGCCGATTTCCTTCAGATACATTCTGACCGGATCGTCCACAGCAATCCCTTTCGGAATGGATGCTTCCAGATCCAGGTCTGCTTCATCCATGACCAGATCCGGATCCTCCGACAAATCAGGATCCTCCGAAAGAAGAAGATCTTCATCAAAATCCGTTTCGGTTTCTGAAATAATCTCAATCCCTCTGGACATGAGTGCCTCATAAATATCATCCATCTGATTCTTGTCCAGATCAGTGGCTTCCAGCACGTCAGCGATGGCAGAATAAGTCAGCTTGTTTTTCATCGCCTTACTTTTTTCCACGAGTTCCTGAATAATCTCCTGTTTGCGATCCGGCGATGCGGTCTGCTCCTGCTGCGTATCAGTTTTTTTCTCCATGTCTTTCTCCGTCTGATTCTTCAGCGTAGTATTCTTGTTGATTTCTGTTGCCATTACTTTCTTCCCCCATGAGAGTTTATTTCCTGCTGAACCTCCATCAGCTCCCTTGTAAGCGCTTCAATGGATTCCGGGTTTTTTTCTTCATCTGCGAGAGACAGGCGGGTAATGATATCCTGCTCCCTTTCTGACAGGCATTGAAGCTGCCAGGTATTAATACACTGTTCGAAGACCTGTTCTTCATTTCCACAGATTACAACGTTGGAAAGCGCTTCTGCAAGTACTTCACTTTCTTCCGGTTCAAGCCGGTCCTGTACCTGCTCGAGTTGAAAGTCTCCGGAAAGCCCATAAAGTTCAAAAAGGATATCCTTCACCTTTCGTCCGAGTCTGCTGGTGATTGCCTGATCGAAATCCAGAAGCCGCTCTGTAAGTACGGGATTGACGAACAAGGTTTTCAGAAGACTTGCCTCCAACGGCGTAAGGCTGTCGTGAACCTCTTCTTTTTCACGAAGATTTCTTCTCAGCGGTCCCGGCACAGGTACATTGGTAGTATTGCCTAGGATTTCCATTTTTATAGCACCTTCCGCAATTCTCAGTTCTCCGGCCAGCTTTTTTATATATACTTCCGCTTCCACCGGGCTTAACTCACGCAGTATACCGGCTGCAGCTTTGATAAAATCAATTTTTCCTTCTTCGGTTTCCAAATCCACACCTTTTCGGATGAATTGCAATTTATAATCAATATATGGCAAAGCACCATCCACCAGCTGAAGGAACGCATCTCTGCCGTTTTTCTTAATATATTCGTCCGGGTCCTTTCCGTCTGTGACATGGAGTACACGGACTTTACAGCCTTCTTTGCTCAGAATATCGATTCCCCGCATGGCTGCATTCTGACCTGCACTATCCGCATCGTAGGACAGGACCACATTTTTCGTATACCGTTTGATCAGCTTGCTCTGGTTCTCCGTCAGGGCTGTTCCCAGTGATGCAATCACATTGCGCACACCACCCTGATACAGGGAAATGGCATCCATGTACCCTTCCACCAGAATTGCGAAGCCTTCTTTGCCGATATCCTGTCTCGTCGTATTCAGTGCATACAGGTTGTTTTTTTTCTGGAACACTTTGTTCTCCGGTGAATTCAGATACTTGGGTATGGCATCACCGATGGCACGTCCTCCGAATCCGATGACTTTTCCGCTGGTATTGATGATTGGAAAAATCACCCGATTTCTGAATTTATCATATTTTTTTCCGTCTTTTTCGGAAATCAGACCCAGTTCCAGAAGAATCTTGTCTTCATAGCCCTTTTGTTTCAGATAAGAATACAGGCTGTCCCACTCTCCGTCAGCATATCCGATTCCGAATTTCTTCAATGTCGCATCTTCCAGTCCGCGGTTTTTCATATACGCATACCCCGGATTCTTCTGTTCCGTAAAGGCACGGTAAAAGAATCTGGCCGCTTCTCTGTTGATCTCGTAATACTTTTCCCTGTCTTCTCCGAAGTTATTTCGTTTGATGGTGATGCCGTATTCTCCGGCAAGCTTTTCGACGGCTTCGTTAAAGTCCAGGTTGTAATATTGTTTCACAAATCCAATGACATTCCCCGTCGCGCCGCATCCGAAACAGGTAAAAATCTGCTTCTGTTCAGAAACAACAAAAGAAGGTGTCTTTTCATTATGGAACGGACAAACACCTTTATAATTGGCGCCTGCACGTTTCAGCGCCACTACCCTTCCAACCACATCAACGATGTTGATCTGGCTTTTCAGGTCATCAATTGTGGAATTGCTAAAAGACAAACCCATTTATATACTCCTATCTATTGATAGTATACGACATAAATGGGCTTTTTCCTTTTTCATTTTATGAATTTTTAAAGAATTTTTTGTTTCCAGCGCTTCGGCATGAAAAGTTCCTGATAAATGCTCAGGGCAAACCGGTCTGTCATTCCGGCCACATAATCCTTCGCTGCTTCCGCGATACCGTCTTCTTCCGCCAGTGCACGCATGTCTTCCGGCAGTTTTTCAGGATGACTGATAAAGTACTTGTACAGCGAACTGATGACAACTTCAACTTTTGCCAGATCTTCTTCTTTTTTTACCCGGCTGCTTTTATAGACATTGGCAAACATAAAGGCACGAAGCTGAATCAGTTCATCGCGAAACGCCTGACTCTGACAGATCTGATCCTTTCCGTCGCTGTTGCGAATCACATCGATCACCAGATTATTGATTCGCTCCCGATGACTTCCTCCAAAGAGTTCCAGTGAGCTTTCCGGTATGTCCTCAATGGAAATGACGCCGCTGCGGACAGCATCATCAATATCATGATTGATGTATGCGATCCGGTCGCTGATTTTCACTACCTGCCCCTCCAGGGTAAACGGCATATAGCCGCCGGTATGACCGACAATGCCGTCCCGCACTTCTTCCGTCAGGTTCATGCCCTTGCGGCTGGCAGTGGACTCAATCACATCCACCACCCGCAGGCTCTGGAGATTATGCTCAAATCCGCCCGGATGAATGGAATTCAGCACAGATTCTCCGTTATGACCAAAGGGTGTATGTCCCAGATCATGGCCGAGGGCAATGGCTTCCGTCAGATCCTCATTAAGATTCAGACTGCGGGCAATGGTTCTTGCAATCTGGGATACTTCGATGGTATGGGTCAGGCGGGTCCTGAAGTGATCTCCTTCCGGTGCCAGAAAAACCTGCGTCTTATGCATCAGCCGGCGAAACGCCTTGGAGTGGATGATCCGATCCCGATCTCTCTGAAATTCCGTCCGCATTTCACACTTTTCCTCGGGAAATCTCCGGCCTCTGGATTCCGCACTTTTCACTGCTTTCTCCGATAGAATCTCAAATTCTCTTTTTTCCAGTTCTTCTCTCAGCAGCAATGTATTTCGCTCCCTTCTGTCAATTCTTCTGTTGCTCATTTATTTCACGCCGGTATGGCCGAAACCGCCATCTCCGCGTTCCGTTTCATCAATGATTTCTGTCTGCAGGAAATCCGGCTGCTCATATCTGGAAAATACCACCTGAGCAATCCGGTCACCGTCAGAAATTGTAAACGGCTCCTGTCCCAGGTTCACCAGCGCCACATTCCATTCCCCACGGTAATCACTGTCCACCGTTCCCACGCCGTTGATCAGACAGATGCCATGGCGGATTGAAAGACCGGAACGGGCGCGGATCTGGGCTTCCATCCCCGCAGGCAGCTGTGAAAACAGACCCGTAGGGATGAGCTTTCTTTCACCCGGCTCCAGAATAACATCACCATCCGGCAGATATGCACGAAGATCCGCACCGGCCGATCCTGCTGTTTCATATGCAGGAAGCCTGCCGCTCTTACTTACAAATTTCACACAGACTCTGTCCCCCATATCAGTTAACCCTCCATCATGGATTTCAGATTGATCCTTTTCTCTGTAACAGCAACCGCAGAATACCGATCCATATCACAAATCAGCTGCTTCACTTCCTCAATATCCTCCTGAGTTACAGCGTTTAAGCTGTCCAGCACTTCCTCCGGCGTATATACCTTACCCAGCAAAGTCAGGCTCTTTCCGATGGAAAACATCCGGCTGGCTACATTTTCCTGGCCGAAAATATAGCTGCTTTTCAGTTGTTCTCTGGATGCGGACAGTTCCTCCTCCGTAATCCCATGGCGTCCCAGAACCTCCAGCTCCTCCCGGATTCCATCGATGGCACGGTGGATTTTGTCGTGCGAAACGCCGGCATAAATCGTATAGTAACCGTTGGTGCTGTAGGCACTCAGCATGGAATATACACTGTATGCCAGTCCCTTTTCCTCGCGGATGTTCTGGAAAAGACGGGAACTCATACTTCCGCCCATGACATTGTTCAAAATGGAGAAAGCATAATAACGGGAATCATCCAGCGCGATGGCCCGGGTGGCAAGACACAGATGGGACTGCTGAATATCCTTCACCAGAACGCGGCATTTCCTTTCGTATGGTGTTTCCTGCCGGACCGGCACCGATTTTTCTGCCCGCAGGGATGCAAATTTTCCCTCCAGGTATGCACAGACTGCGTCTTCATCCAGATTGCCTGCCACTGCAACCACAATGGAATCCCGGGTGTACTGGGCATCCTTATACTCTGTCAGGACTCTCCGGCTGATCCGGTTCAGGGATGTGGGCGTACCGATGATGGAGTTGCCCAGTGGATCTCCGGAAAACATCATCTCGCCGATGGTATCGTGAGCCAGATCGTCCGGCTGATCCTGGGTCATCTTGATTTCTTCGCAGATGACCTGGCGTTCTTTTTTCATCTCTTCTTTGTCGAAGACAGAATGGTTCAGCATATCCAGCAGAACCTCTGCCCCCTTCTCAAAATTCTCACGCAGCACTTTCACATAGTAGCAGGTGGCTTCCTTTCCCGTAAATGCGTTCATCTGACCGCCGATTTTGTCGATATCCGCAGCGATTTCTCTGGCACTTCGGGTCTCGGTTCCCTTGAACATCATATGCTCTATGTAATGAGAAACACCGGCATACCTGGCTTCTTCGTTGACGGCCCCGGCTTTCACCCAGATACCGATGGCAACCGACTGAACATATGGTATCTTTTCCATCACGACACGGGTGCCGCAGGATAATGTATGAATATTGATCTGACTCATGTTTATTTTTCCCCTTTCGATTTGATAAATCCAATCAGCAGTACCACAGCCACTGCCGAAAGCGCAAGAAGTTCTCCTTTTTTTCCAAACTGGCTGCCGACGATGTCTGCCGACCAGATGATCAGAAAAAATACGCAGATCAGAATCAGCAGCATCACAATTCCTGTTTTATTCATGTTTCCATTCACCTTTTTCATGCCCCGCAGTGAGGCAGACTCATAATTTTATATTGTAACACACTTTCAGAGAAATTCATATACTATCAAAGAAAGAACTTTGGACTATTCTCGAACAAATAGACCATTTAAGGAGGTATACCATATGAGCTGCTTTGGCGGAAGAGTATCCCCGGACCTCTTTCAAAACTGCTGCAATTCCAACGTGCTTTGTCACTTCGACGGCGATATCAGCAGTCTGAAGTCAGAACCCATCTACGTGCAGAAAGTTTATGATGCCGTAGCGTTCCATCTTCAGGGTATGAAGAGCGTCAGCGGACAGGAGTTCTCCCCCCGCATCCCGTGCGGACACCGTATCAAACGAGTGGTTGATATTCGCTGCAGGCGGAAATTCAACCCGGATAACGTCGATGATCCATCCAATCTGAAACTTGATGTGCACACCAGTATTTCCGGTGCCACATTTTTAAGAAACAGTGCCGGCGACATTCTCACTGCAGTCGGCGCAGACGGAAATTTTTCAGAAAAACTGCTTTTTGCAGATACTACCAGCTGCGATGACCAATGCATGGGTACTCCGATTTTCGGTACACAGAATATCTGTATCACCGGAAATGTCATCATTGAACTGGATCTGCTGCTCTGTGACAGCTGCAACAATGATTCGATCTTTACAGTTTGTGCCGAAGTGAACGTGGCAGAGGAAGAACAGCCTCTCGTACTTACAAATTTCTTTGAGATCTGTATGCCATCTGCCATCGATACAGCATTTCTGCCGCGATTTACTGAATTCTGCAACTCCGCATGTGAATCCAGGCTGGCGACCAATAACCACGGACGGGATCTGTGTATTGATGGTGACGGTACCGTTACTGCCAACCTGATTATCGCCATCTGTGTAACCTGCGAGAAAAAGATTGTGGTGCCCGTACAGCTCTGCGTACTGTCCACCGGTTTCGTGCAGGCACCGATTCAGCAGAATGCAATCTGCCAGACGTTCCCTGGCCTGTTTCCAAACCAGATCCGGCCGGAGGATACCAGAGAAAACTGCAGAGAAGCCGGCAGAGAGGAAACCGAAGCAGAAGAATCCTGTGGCTGCAAAGATTGCTGCGACCCATGTGATGATCGTGATTGCTGTGACTGCTGTGATTCCTGTGATGACGGATGTGATCCTTGCAGAAACCGCTCCGGCCGTTCCGGCCGTCCGCAGCCGAGAAGATAAAAACAGATATTTCAGACCGAAGAAAAACCCTGCCGGGTGCGACGCTCAGCAGGGTTATTTTTTTCGTTCCAGATTGTAATATCTGCGGCAAAGCTGCAGAATCACCACCGCTGTCAGGCTGACACAGGCTGTTACGATCCACCCCTGTGCATAAGTAAAAACCTGAAGGACATATCCCATGGTCAGCGGACCCATGCAGCGGCCCAGATCGCTGGACAGACTGTACAGTGACTGATATCTTGCACGGTACTGCGGTGCCGCCCGGTCTGCGATGAATACGCCGGTCCCGGTGCTGACCAGAACCTCTCCTGCAGTCCAGATTACGGTAAAAATAAAAACCAGCCACAAAGTTCCCGCATCCCTGAGGAAATAAAAACCTCCCATGCCGATCACATAAGTCACTGCTGCAATCGTAACGTTTACAATCTGGCTTTGCCTCCTCGTCAGTGAAAGGAGCACCGGTGTCAGCAGAATGCAGCTGACGCCGTTGGTAAACCACAAATAGGAATTCCATTTCGCTGAAATTTCCAGGCCAAAAAAATGGGAAAGCTGCAGCGGCATCAGATAAGAGATTTCCGAATGGCAATACTGCACCAGTATAATGGCCAGAAGAAAAATCACCAGTACCTTATCTCTGCAGAACGCCTTCAGGAAACCGCCTCGCTCTTCGTTAACCTGACTTACCTCTGACGGATTCTGTACAGACTGCAGTCTCTGAATCTCCCGGATGGACGGCATATCCTTCAGAAAGAAGAACAATACACCGGCAGACAGAGAAAAAGCAATCCCCTGCCCCCAGAAGATCCAGCGGGTGTAATTGTAAAACAGCTGTCCTGCGATGACCTGCCCCATGGAATAGCCGATGTTTATGCATAAATACAGCAGCGAAAAGCTTTCCTTCCGGTTTACCTCTGTGGTCACGTCACTGATCATGGCCGCCAGTACCGGAATAAAACCGCTGAAGCAGAAGCTCTGGATCAGAATATTCACCAGAACGATTCTGTGAAACACCACAATCCCACCCAGAAACAGATTCACAATATTGACTGTCATAATCGTAAGCAAAACGGTTTTCCGGTCGAATCGGTCGGCCAGTCTGCCGCAGAGCACCGCCCCGCATAGGCTGGAAAGTGAAGAGGCTACGGACATATAGCCTGCTGCGATTTCGGACATGCCGAGAATACCGGTCATAAGAAGCGTCGTGAAGGAAAAAATAAACGCTCCCATGGCGGTGATGATCCGCGCGCAGCAGATGATGTACACTTGCCGCGGCAGACCCCTGTATTGGGCAATCAGATTCATTTCTTCGCAAAATCCTCTTTCATGGCTTTGATTCTTGCATCATCACTGAAAATTTTTGCGATCTGCAGACCGATGACTTTTGCACCATCGGCTATGGTCTTATGGGCTCTTTCCCCCGTATTTCCAGCCGCAAAATCTCTGGTATGAATGGCAACACCCCGATCCACCAGCTGCAGCGTCGGATGGAAGGTCGGGCAGATAAAGCTTACATTTCCGATATCCGAAGAACCGAAAATCGCATCATGGTCGCCATTGACCTCAATACCCAGTTCATCGTATACTTCCCGCAGTGCTTCCACGCCGGAAGCATTGTTATTCATCGTATCGTACATAGCAGCCGTCAGTGCCTTCTCCCAGGTGGCACCCGTCATCATGCAGGCGCCTTCTGCACATTTATCTGCACGTTCATCAATGCCGAAGAGATAGTCCTTATCCAGCGCTCTCCAGTAGAACTCGGCGCTGGCTTCTTCCGGAACGATATTCGGTGCCGCACCGCCGTTTCTGTATACACCATGCATTCTCACATCCGGCGTCACATGCTGCCGCATCATGTCGATGCCATGGAACATGAGCTGCGCCGCATTTAATGCATTGATACCGTCCCAAGGGGCTGCAGATGCGTGGGCCGCCTTGCCGTGGAAGGTATAGAGATACTGATGAAGGCCAAGCAGCTTGCAGTACAGCAGATTCTGGTCATAGAGATGAATCATCATAGCCATATCATAATTGTCAAAGATATGCTGATCCACCATGCCGCACTTTGCACCGTCAATCTCTTCATTCGGAGTTCCAAGAATATGAACATCACAGTCCAGTTCATCCTGCAGTTCTGTCATGGCAATGGCTGCCAGCATACTGATTGCACCGCTCACATTATGACCGCAGGCATGTCCGATGCCCGGAAGTGCATCATATTCTGCCAAAACAGCCACCTTATATGTATGGTTATCCGGTCCACAGACACCCCGAAAGGCTGTGTCCAGACCCGCATACGGATACTCAACCTGAAAGCCCTTCTGCCGAAGCAGTTCCACCAGTTTGCGTGATGTCTCATATTCCTCGCCGGACAGCTCCGGATTGGCTGCCAGATCATCACTTAATGCTGCGACCGCCGAAAGATTCTCCTCCACTGCTTTCAACAGTGCTGCTTTTATGCCTTCGTAATTTTTCATGTGAATCTCCTTTCCTGTTACTTACGCAATTATAATTCTTCGGAACTGTCCATTTGGCCATATTCCGTAATAATCTGTTTCACTTCCGCTTCGGTGTTCATTCGATATGCTGCAAAAGGCTGTGTATCACTTCTGCCTGTTTTCCAGTATTCCTTCCGGTGTGCCTCGAGAATCTCATCGAAACCTTTCCCTTCCTCCACAAGAGTTCGGATAAATGCCTTCTCTTTTCCGGCTGCCTTAATATAAAGGTCAAAATACTGCTCATTGAACCAGGTGGGAACCACCCCATAATGTGGTGAGATCAGAACACGAAAATCAATCTTTTTTAATCTTTCTGCCACTCGTATGGTTTCATCGAAATTCTTCAGTGCAGACACATCCATATGATCCGGTGAAACCAGCACACCAGTCGATTCACAGGTAAACAGTATTTTTTCCGGCTGCAGCAGGTAAGTCAGTGCGCAGTCCGTATGTCCCTTTGTTTCCAGCACTTCAATCCAGGAGCACTGTCCATTTTCTGATATTCCAAGGTCAATCCGGTCCCCGTCGTGGAGAATTCTGTCCACGCGGAGCGGATTGACCATAATTAATTTATCGTCAATTCCATAATTCCCGGCAGCATACTCGCCCAGTCTCTTCATGGTTTCCCTGGCACCGGTACTTGCAAAGACGTGTTTGGCCTTTTCGCTGGCACAGACCTGTACTTCCGGCCATCGCTTCAGAACATAAGGCAGTCCGCCGATGTGATCATAATGCGTGTGGGACAGAATCACCAGATCCAGAGTACGTCTTTTCTCTTTTAATACAGAATCCATATTTTCAATCAGCTTGTCACCAAAGCAGGCCATACCTGCATCATATAGACATGTCTTTTCCGGTCCCAGTATCAGCAGTGCCTCTCCGCCCTTACCTCCAGTGACACGCAGCACCGGTGCCGGATAATCGATTCTGTCGTGATGTTCGAAATCCTGAAAACTGGTGGATTCCTCTTTCTTCATGTCGCCATCGTCGAATGCACTTCTCTTTTTTTCCGCATTCCGGATCTGAAAGAAAT
>JAEDMR010000220.1 GCA_016302925.1 Bacillota bacterium | reverse complement strand
ATTTGTGTATTACCTCTCCCCGAAGGAGATCGTGGTGAAATTCTTTGAGGATGGCTACACCAATCAAAACTATGACTATGTCATGACCTGCGTGGCCGAGCATTACATCGACCACAGCCCGGCAGGAGCCAGAAGCAACGCAGACGCCGTAGGCATTTTGAAAATCGTGGCCGGACAGTTTTCCGATCTGACCGTAAAAGTGCTGGATGCTTTCGCGGAAGGCGGCATGGTTGCAACCCGTGTTCTTTACGAGGGAACCCATACCGGCACCTGTATGGATATCCCTGCAACAGGAAAGCACATCTCATTTGAAGCCCTGGAAAACTTCAAAGTGGAGCAGGGAAAGATCACCGAATCCTGGGGCTACTGGCCGGATAAGGAAATCGAATACAAGCTGAAATCGGAATAAGCTGCAAAAACGGCGTGACCAAAGGGTCGCGCCGTTTTTTCAGGGATTTTATTTTGCCATAAAGGCTTCGATTTCATCAGGATTCCTGATGATGTCTGCGGACAGGACCTTGCAGCCGTCCTCGGTGATGAGCAGGTCGTCTTCGATGCGGATGCCGATTTCCCACTCGTCGATGTACAGACCGGGCTCGTCGGTGATTACACTGCCCGGCATCAGCTTCGCGCCCTCCACCGTCACATCGTGCACGTCAATGCCCAGATGGTGGGATACGCCGTGCATATAGTACTTTCCGATGTCCTCTTCCTTCTCGATCAGGCCCAGCTCCATGCAGCCTTCTGCCAGAATCTTCTTGCAGATGTCGTTCAGGTCCCGGGTGGTCATGCCGGGCTTTGCCTGGGCCGCCACTTCCTGATTGGCCTTCAGAACGATGTCATAGACCTGCCGCTGCCGCGGGGTGAACTTGCCGTTGACGGGGTAGGTTCTGGTGATGTCGGAGCAGTAGTTTTCATAGCGGGTTCCCAGATCCAGCAGAAGCAGGCTGCCGTCCTGGCAGGTGTCCCGGTTGGTTTCGTAGTGGAGCATGCAGCCGTTGATGCCGCTGCCGGCGATGGTGGAGAAGGAGGGGCCTTCTGCGCCCAGATAGTGCACCATGTACTCAAAATTAGCCTGGGCCTGATATTCCTTCATGCCGGGCTTCAGATTCTTCATGACATGCTGCAGTGCCTGGTTGGTGATGTCCACCGCTTTGCAGATCAATGCCTGCTCGTCCTCGTCCTTCTGCATCCGCAGTCTGGAAACCATGTGCCAGAGGCTGCGGACGGTGATGCCGGGGTGCTCCTGGGCAAACTTCTGGGCCATGGCCAGGTTGATGTCGGGAAGGTCCTTTGCATTGTAACGGTAGCAGTCGAAATAGCAGGTGGTGATATCGTTTCTGCACAGCAGGGAGTTGATCTCGGTTTCAAACCGGTCCACAAAGCGCACATCCTCGATGCCGGTGAGCGCCTTTGCCTCGTCCACGGTGACCATCTTTCCGGTCCAACGCTCAGCTTTGGGGTCGGCCTCTTCGATGTACAGAGCGGTGTGGTATTCGCCGGAAACCTTGCGCATGACGAGAATCATGTTCTCCCGGCGCAGGCCGGTGAGGTAGAAGAAATGGGTGTTTGCCGCAAAGGCGTGGTAGGTATCCGAGCTGATGTGCGGCGCGGAGCCGGAGTACAGGATGAGCAGGGAATTGTCAGCCATCTCATCCAGAATGCGCTGTCTGCGAGCCTCGAAATTCATGAAAAAACCTTCTTTCGGTAATTGGATCAGTGCCATTATAGCACATTTCTGCGTTTCCTCAACAGTTTTTTCCGATTGTTTTTCCGGGCAGACAATCTTGACAATATTTCCCTGCGGAATTATAATACAATCAGTTTTGACGAAAGGAGCAAGTTCCATGAAGTGTTCTGTTGCCGTTTGCATGCTTTTTTTTCGCCTTGCTCCTTATGCCTTTACCCGGTGAAATATCCGGTCAATTGTATTTGGTTTCGGTGCAGGCGCAGATCTGCACCGTTTTTTGCATTTTGGAGGATTTATCATGGAAGTTGAATATGGTACTTTGCGGGATATAGAATCGTGGATGGAACTGGTAAAACAGGTCAGAGGGAACTTTCCGGGGTTAGAAACGCAGGAGGCCTTGGAAGAGCACCGGAAAACGGTTCTGCGGTTTATGGGTGAGAATCGGGCATTGTGCGTGAAGGACAGCGACAAAGTAATCGGTGTTCTGCTTCTGTCAAAAAAGCACAATATGATCTGCTGCCTGGCAGTTGCCCCGGCGCATCGAAGAAAGGGAATTGCAGGTGCGCTTCTGGAAAAGGCACTTTCCGAACTTGACCGATCCAAAGAGATTACCGTTACCACTTTTCGGGCGGATGACGAAAAGGGCACAGCTCCCAGAGCGCTTTATAAGCGATTTGATTTTACAGAGGGAAAACTGCTGGATGAATTTGGCTATCCGGTGCAGGAATTTGTGCTGCGAGCGGGAAGAAATCGCCCTTGACTTTCCCCCAGTTTGACAAGGCATTGGTGGAACTTCAGATGCGTTTTTTATCACCATGACCGGACAACGGCAGAAGCAAAACAAATACGGCATCGAATACGGCTGGAACAGCACTGTGTTCACCACAGTGGAACATTTCTGGAACCAGCGTGGCCTCACGATCCCGGAGCTGGACGCGGAGGAAGGTTATGAATTGATCCGCCAACAAATCCTGAAATTGAACCCTGCGGCAGAGGAAAGGATCATTCGGAAGTTCATCAGGGGATGAAACCTGGAAGAAATGTTTCGATCAGAAAAGCCAGAACCGGTGATGATGCAGGATGTGCTTGCCCAACTCCAACAGGCAGGCTGCGAATCTGATATTATGAAGAAACGGAGGGAACTGTTATGCCAACTAACCTGAAACCATATGTCTACAAAAAAGGAATGAATCCCGCTTTGGATGCGCAATTCTCTGCCGCCGTGGATTACGGCTGGGTAAAACCCGGGCAGACCGCTGTCTTCTGGAAAACTGGTCTGCGCTGGTATGTGATTCCCCTGTCGGAAGTGGATCGCATCTTCCGCCGTGTGGTTCCGGTATACGGAAAGCTCTGCTGCGGCGGGCGCAGCTATATT